>NZ_JBSFGK010000010.1:0-140290 GCF_053596495.1 Kitasatospora sp. NPDC001683 | reverse complement strand
GTACTCGTCCAGCTCCGACAGGAGGCCGTCCACACCCTCCCGGTCGGTGGTGTGGTCGTCCGCGAAACGACGGTCACCCGTCGCGTCCGGCACGTGCTTCACACAGACGACGATCCTCAAGCTCATGAGCGGTTTCTCCTGTCACGGGTGCACGGATGCACTGGATCCATGGCCTCAGGTCAGGCCGAGGGTACTGAGTGCCAAGTCCGGCCCGGCCGCGGCCCGCGCGCCGCAAGCGCCACCTGGACCGGCATGCCGTGTCGGCTTTCTTCGACTGGCGTCAGAGGCTCCACCGAGAGAATACGGCACTCAGTACCCCTCGTAAAGGCACTCAGTACCCTACCCGGTGGCCGGGCGCGGCGGCCGGAGGCGGACACGGGGTCCGGGCGTCAGCCCCGGAGCGCGACGGCCGCCTCTCCCGTGTACACGCGGAAGGTGAGCGACTCCTGAAGGTACAGCTGCACCGAGTCCGCGTCGTGGGAGAGGTAGCCCACCGAGACGTCCTGGCCGAGGAAGAGTTCGAAGTCCCCGCCCCGGGTGGACAGCAGGAACGCCCCCTCGATCGCGGGGGCCCAGATGATGTCGCCGTCCAGCAGCCGCGCCAGGTGGTTGTGCACGGGGTAGCCGTGGTCGCTGGTCTCGTTGACGGCGGTGAAGGCCTCGGCGCCGAGCAGGAGCGAGTACGGTCCGCCGACCCCGGCGAGGCGGAGGGCGGTGAGGGCGCGGCTGACGGCTTCGGGGTACTCCCGTACGTCGTCCGGGAGCTGGACCGGCGGGTTGCTGGAGCCGGCCCGGATGCCCTCGATCTCGGCGGCCCGGTAGCCCTCGAAGACGGCGCGGTCCTCGGCGCGGGCCAGGGTGCGGGCGGCGTCCTTGACCGGTTGCCAGTCGGAGTCGCGGGAGCCGCGCTCGACGTCGTCGACGGCCTCCCGGCCGACGGTGAAGGGGACGCGCAGTTCGACCACCGGGCGGCTGTCGCGGGCGTGGGCCCGGACGCCGTCGAGGGGTGGGTCGATGCCGGTGAGGTGGCCGGTGCCGACGGCGGCGAGGGTGGTGCCCTCGGGGCCGGCGAGGTCGACCACCCGGCGGCCGGCGATGTGCAGCTTGAAGGTCTGCCGGGCCTCCTCCTCGATCTCCTCCCAGGCGGCGGCGGAGACGGGGGCGAGTTCGCGGTGCAGGTTGTTCACGGTGCGGGTCCTGTTCGGGAGGGCTGCTTCCAGGCGGTCGGCTTCGGGACGTCGGCTTCAGGAGGTCGGCTTGAGGCTGCCGATGCCGAGCGAGCCGTCCGCACGGGCCTCGGCGGCGGGGCCGGCTGGGGCAGCGGGAGCGGCGGGGGCGGGCGGCGGGGCGTCGAGGAAGTCGGCGCTCGGGACGTAGAACAGCGAGCCGGTGACGGCGGTGGAGAAGTCGAGCAGCCGGTCGGTGGTGCCGGGCGGGTCGCCGAGGAACATGTTGCGCAGCATCTCCTCGGTCACCCCGGGGTCGCGCGCGTAGCCGATGAAGTAGGTGCCGAACTCGCCGCCGCGCTCGAAGGAGCCGAAGGCCATGTTGTAGCGGACGATCTTCCGTTCCTCGCCGTCCGGGCCGGTGACCACGGTGAGGGCCACGTGCGAGTCGGCGGGTTTGACGTCGTCGTCCAGTTCGATGTCGGTGAGCTTGGTGCGGCCGACCGCCCCCTCCTGCTGCTCGACGCTCAGCGCGTTCCACTTGTCCAGGTCGTGCAGGTACTTCTGCACCATGACGTAGCTGCCGCCGGCGAAGTCCGGGTCCTCCGCCCCGACCAGGGCGGCGTCCACGGCGGCCCGGCCCTCGGGGTTCTCGGTGCCGTCGACGAAGCCGAGCAGGTCCCGGTCGTCGAAGTACCGGAAGCCGTGCGCGGAGTCGACCACGGTGGCCGCCCCGGCGAGGCGGGTGGTGAGCTGGCCGGCCAGTTCGAAGCAGAGGTCCATCCGCTCGGCCCGCAGGTGGAGCAGCAGGTCCCCGGGGGTGGCCGGGGCGCGGTGCCGGGGGCCGGCCAGTTCCTGGAAGGGGTGGAGGTCGGCGGGCCGGGGGCCGTCGAAGAGGCGGTCCCAGAGTGCGGAGCCGATGCCGGTGACGCAGGTGAGGGCGCCGTCGGGGGCCCGGAAGCCGACGGACCGGCGCAGTCCGGCGAGATCGGGCAGGAGGTCGCGGACGGCCTCCTCGCCGCCGGGTTCGACGGTGAGGACCAGGAAGACCGCCGCGCCGGTCAGCGGGGAGAGCACGGCTTGCGGTTCGGGCTGCATGCCAACGATGACACCGCACAACGGACGCATCGGCACGGCCGACACGCAGCCGAACGGTCCCACCGAAGGCGCCGGCGGCACCGGCGGAGACCGCTCCGCAGGGGCCGTTCGGGTGGCCGGGCCGCGCTGCCGAGCGCATGCCGAGGGGGCGGGTGCGCTCCTTCGCGCATCCGCCCCCTCGGCCGTCCGCGGTCGGCCGTCCGGCGTCAGACCCGCAGCGCCGCCAGCTGCTCGGCGAACGGGACCACCTGCTCGGGCAGCGCGGCCCTCGCCGTCTGGCCGCGCCCGGCCAGCAGGGCCGCCAGCTCGCCCGCCGCGCGGTCGATCCGGCCCGGCAGGCCGTCGGTCAGCGCGTCCCCCGCCGTGCCCCAGTCGTCGGTGGCCGCGTACACGGCGGTCGGCAGCACGACCGCCCGCAGGTAGCCGAACAGCGGCCGCACGGCGTGCTCCAGGGCGAGCGAGTGCCGGGGCGTGCCGCCGGTGGCGGCGATCAGCACCGGCTTGCCGGTGAGCGCGTCGTGGTCGATCACGTCGAAGAAGGACTTGAACAGGCCGCTGTAGGAGGCGGTGAAGATCGGCGTCACCGCGATCACCGCGTCCGCCTCCGTCACCGTCTCGATCGCCCCGCGCAGCGCGGGGGCCGGGAAGCCGGTGACGAAGTCGTTGGCGATGTCCACCGCGAGGTCGCGCAGCTCGATCACGGTGACCTCCGCCTCCCGCCCCTCCCGGGCGAGCCGGCGCACGGTCGCCTCGGCGAGCCGGTCGGCCAGCAGCCGGGTCGAGGACGGCTTGCTCAGTCCGGCGGTCACCACCGCCAGTTTGAACGCGGTCACTTGGAGACCTCCTCCTTCTCCCGGGCGTCGCGGGCCGCGACCAGCGCGGCGTGGGTCGGCGCGTCCGGCACCTCGGCCGGGCGGCCCTTGGCGAACTCCTCGCGCAGCACCGGCACGACCTCCTCGCCGAGCAGGTCCAGTTGCTCCAGCACGGTCTTCAGCGGCAGGCCGGCGTGGTCCATCAGGAACAGCTGGCGCTGGTAGTGGCCGAAGCTCTCCCGGAAGCTCAGCGTCTTCTCGATGACCTCCTGCGGGCTGCCCACGGTCAGCGGGGTCTGCTCGGTGAACTCCTCCAGCGAGGGGCCGTGCCCGTACACCGGCGCGTTGTCGAAGTACGGACGGAACTCGCGCACCGCGTCCTGGGAGTTCTTCCGCATGAACACCTGCCCGCCGAGGCCGACGATCGCCTGCTCGGGCGTCCCGTGGCCGTAGTGGGCGTAGCGCTCGCGGTAGAGGTCGATCAGCTTCTGGAAGTGCTCCTTGGGCCAGAAGATGTTGTTCGCGAAGAAGCCGTCTCCGTAGTAGGCGGCCTGCTCCGCGATCTCCGGGCTGCGGATCGAGCCGTGCCAGACGAACGGCGGGACGTCGTCCAGCGGGCGCGGGGTGGAGGTGAAGGACTGCAGCGGGGTGCGGAAGCGGCCCTGCCAGTCGACCACGTCCTCGCGCCACAGCTGGTGCAGCAGCGCGTAGTTCTCGATCGCGAGCGGGATGCCCTGGCGGATGTCCTTGCCGAACCAGGGGTAGACCGGGCCGGTGTTGCCCCGGCCCATCATGAGGTCCACCCGGCCGTCGGCGAGGTGCTGGAGCATCGCGAAGTCCTCGGCGATCTTCACCGGGTCGTTGGTGGTGATCAGCGTGGTCGCGGTGGAGAGGATGAGGCGCTCGGTCTGCGCGGCTATGTAGCCGAGCATGGTCGTCGGTGAGGACGGGACGAACGGCGGGTTGTGGTGCTCGCCGGTCGCGAAGACGTCCAGCCCGACCTCCTCGGCCTTGCGCGCGATGGCCACCATGGCCTTGATCCGCTCGTGCTCGGTCGGGGTGCGGCCGGTGGTCGGGTCGGGGGTGACGTCGCCGACGCTGAAGATTCCGAACTGCATGCTGCTCACCACACTCCAGGAGGTCCCAGGTAGTCCAACTTTCAACCACCTTAGCATCCGGGCGCGAATCGTTATTCCCCCGGTTCCCGCCGACAATGGAAGGCGGGCCCCGACCACGACTCGGGACCCTCCGGGAGACCACGACTCGGGACCCTCCGGAAGGACGGCCAACCGATGGCGCCGTACATCGCGGTGAGCGCGCTGAGCCACGAGGGCCTGGTGCGGGAACACAACGAGGACAGTCTCGCAGTCGGCCCGTGGACGCTCTGCGCCACCGTGACCACCAACCCGCAGACCCTGCTCTTCCCGCTCGGCCCGCCCTGCGTGGTCGCGGTCGCCGACGGGCTGGGCGGCCACCCCGGCGGCGAGGTGGCCAGCGCGCTGGTCGCCCGCCGGCTCGCCGCCACCGGGGGCGGACTGGACGGGGAGGAGGCCGTCCGGGAGGAACTGCAGGAGTGCAACCGGGCGGTCCACGCGGCCGCCGCCGGAGAGCCGGAGCTGGCCGCGATGGGCACCACCGTCGCCGGGGTGGTGCTGCTGCCCGGGCAGGCCGTGGTCTTCAACGTCGGCGACAGCCGGGTCTACCGGGTCAGCGGAGACGGGCTGGACCGGGTGAGCGTGGACGACAGCCCGCCGCTGCCGCCCGGCCGGCGCACCACCTCGGTGGTCACCCAGACCCTGGGCGGCTCGCTCGGCCTCACCGTCGTCGAACCGCACGTGCGGGTCTCGCCGCTGGCCGCCGGCGACCGCTACCTGGTGTGCAGCGACGGCCTGACCGACCCGGTGACCGAGGAGGAACTGGCCGAACTGCTCGGCCGGTCGTACGACACGTCCGAACGGGCCGACGGGAAGGCCGCCTTCGAGCTGTGGAAGGCGGCGATCGAGGCAGGCGGGCCGGACAACATCACCCTGGCGCTGGTGCGGATCGGCGAATGACGCGGTGCGGCTCGTGCGCGGAACGCGCGGAAGCCGTGGTGACGATCCGTCACCACGACTTCCGGTCAGGCTGGTTGCGCCTGTCGCGCCGGACTACTTGCGCAGCAGCAGGATCACCCCGGCCGTCGCCAGGCCGACCAGCACGGCGGCCACGCCGTACGCCAGGCGGTGCGCCTTCAGCACCGGCAGGAAGCGGTCCACCGCGTAGCGGCCGGGGCCGGTCAGCGCGAGGGCGGCGGCGCCCGCCGTCAGCAGCAGCTCGTACTCGTTGCCCTTCGGGGCGAAGAAGCCGCCGCCCCAGGTGACGGCGATCGCGTTGACCATCGTGCCGACCACGGCGGCACCCGCCAGCGGGGTCAACAGGCCGACGGCGAGGCCGAGTCCACCCAGGATCTCGGTGAGGCCGGCGACCACCGCCATGGCGTTGCCCGCCGGGTAGCCGCTCATGGTGAAGAACTGACCGGTGCCGTCGATCCCGCCGCCCCCGAACCAGCCGAACAGCTTCTGGCTGCCGTGCGCGGCCATGGTCAGGCCGAGCACCAGGCGCAGGAGCAGGAGCCCGGCGTCATAGGCGTGCGGGGAGGTGGCCGCGGACCCGGAGCCGAACCGGGCGCGGCGGGCGGTGGGGCTGGTGGCGGCGGTCGTGCTCGGGCTGCTGCTCGGCATGCGCGTCTCCATCGATCGGGGTCGGTCGTAGGGGTGTGTGTGGCGGTGCGGCCGGGCAGGGTGTGGTGTGGTGCGCCCGCGCCTGTTGTTCAAATTTGAACCGGCCGCTCCTCGACCGTACCTTGGAGTTCGAATTTGAACAACTGACGGTCCATGAGCGACTCGCGCGCCCCGCCGGGACCGGGGCAGGGTGGAGACATGGCTCACCGCAGGCAACACCAGCGGGCCGCCCGGCCCGGCACGCCGTACCCCGAGGCGCTCGCCGCCTTCGACGAGCGGGTCCGACTGGTCACGCCCGGGCAGTGGGACGCCCCCACCCCGTGCGCCGACTGGTCCGTCCGCGAGCTGGTCAACCACATCACCGGCGAGCAGCTCTGGGTGCCCGAGCTGCTGATGGGCGCCACCATCGCCGAGATCGGCGGCCGGTTCGACGGCGACGTGCTCGGCGACGACCCGGTCGCGGCCTGGGCGGCCGCCGCCGAAGCCGCCCGGCAGGCCTGGGAGGTCCCCGGCGCCACCGAGCTCACCGTCCACCTCTCCTTCGGCGACGTCTCCGGGCAGGACTACCTGGACCAGCTCACCACCGACCTGGCCATCCACACCTGGGACCTCGCCGAGGGCATCGGGACCCGCACCCGGCTCCCGGCGGAACTGGTCGGCTTCGCGCTCGGCGAGGTCTCCGGCTACGGCGACCTCTCCGGCAGCGGACTGTTCGACCCGCCGCTGCCGGTGCCCGAGGACGCGAGCCCGCAGACCCGGCTGCTGGCCATCACCGGGCGGCGGGACGGCGGCTGAGGGCTGTCGGGCACGGCCGGAGCCGGATCATGAGGAGCTGCGGTCGGCGGCGCCGGATACTGGACAGTACGGGGGCAGTCCTGATCCCGGACGAGAGGCGGTCACGCCATGAGCCGCAGGCCGGACATCCTCGGCGAGTTCACCGCCGACCACAAGGCGGTCACCGAGCTGCTCGACCGGGCCGAGACGGCGCCGGCCGGCTCCGCCGAGCGCGCCGAGCTGGTGGCCCGGCTGACCGACCTGCTGTTCACCCACTGCGCCGCCGAGGAGGAGCACCTCTTCCCGGTCGTCCAGCACGACGTGCCCGAGGGCGGGGCACTGGTCTTCAGCAGCATCCACGACCACCTGGCGATCGGACAGTACCTCGCCGACCTGCAAGGACTCGGCCCGGCCGACCCGGCCTTCGACACCCTGCTGCAGGGCCTCGCCGACACCGTGCGGCGGCACCTCACCGGCGAGGAGAAGGTGCTCTTCCCGGCCGCCCGCAAGACCCTGCCCGCGGCGGCCCGGGCGGAGCTGGGCGAACGGCTGAGGGCGGAGCGGGAGGAGCTCGGCAGCCCGGATTCACCCGGTCCCCCGGTCACCCCTTCGGGCTGACTCAGGTCCTTGGTCAGCCCTTCGAGCCGGCTCAGGTCCTTGGTCAGCCCTTCGGACCGGCTCAGGCCCTTGGTCAGGCCTTCGGGCTGATCACCGCGAACCGGGCCCCCTCCCGGTCCCGCAACCGGGCCACCCGCCCGTACGGGGTGTCGAAGGCGGGGCCGATCACCGAACCGCCCAGCTCCAATGCCAGGGCCAGCGCCTGATCGGTGTCCGGTACGGCGAAGGAGATCTCCCAGTGCGGCGGCGTGCCCGCCGGGCCGCCCGCCTGCTCTTTGGCCAGCGCCGCGACGTTGTGCCCCTCCGCCCGCAGCACCACCCGGTCGTGCTCCCAGCGGATTTCGAAGCGCTCCGGGTCGCGGCCGTCCCAGCGGAACACCTCGCCGTAGAACAGCGCCGCCGCGAACGGGTCCGGGGTGCGCAGCTCGATCCAGACCGGCGCGCCCGGCAGGTCCAGCTTCCGGGCCCGGCCCAGCGGGCCCTCCCAGATGCCGAACACCGCCCCGGCCGGGTCCGCCGCGAAGGCCACCCGCCCCTCGTCGAAGGCCAGCGGGCCGACCGCCAGGGTCGCGCCGCGCTCGCGCACCGCGTCGGCGACGGCGTCGGCGCTCTCCGTCCCGAAGTAGCTGGTCCAGGCGAGCGGCACCGCCCCGACGCCCGCGACCCCCAGCCCGGCCACCGCCTCCCCGCCCGTCACCGCGTGCACGTACGGGCCGAAGCGCTCCGGCCCGGGCTCGAACTCCCACCCGAGCAGCGGGCCGTAGAACTCCTTGGCACCCTCCAGGTCCCGGGCCATCAGGCTCACCCAGCACGGAACGGCCGCCACGCAGCGCACCCTGGCGGTCGACTCCTCGCTGTCCATCGCGAACCTCCTCCGCCAACCCGGCCGCCGGGCCCCTCCCGACTCCCACGGCCCACCGGCCGCCCGGGACGCCCAGCCTAGGCCGACGGGACTACCCGCCCCGGGAAGACATGGCCGGGCTCAGCGCACCCAGTTCTTGAGCGGCTCGGTATCGAGGGAAATGCCGACCGGATCGGGGAGGTGGACGGTCTTGCCGAAGGGGAGGGTCTGGACGGTCTCGTAGCGGACGCCGTCGGGCCGGCTGTGGACGACGACCTCAGCGGAGTCCCGGTCGATCAGCAGGTAGACGGGGATGCCGGTCTCGGCGTAGGCACGGGGCTTCTCGACGCGGGCACGGTGGTCGGCTTCCACTTCGGCATCGGTGACTTCGACGACCATCAGCACCGCCCCGGCGTCCACCCACGCCCCCATGCCCATGAAGGCCCCGGAGGGCGCCAGGGTGCCGTCCGGGCACGCACGCCCCTCCTGGGACCGTTGCACCTTCAGCCCGTGATGGTGCAGGAACAGCTCCGGCCGCGCCTTGAGGCAGCTTCGCACCAGCCACCCGACCACCCGGCCGTGGTTGCCGTCCGGTCGCGGCTTGACCGCCAGCCGCCCGTTGAGGAACTCCAGCCGGATGCCTTCAGCGGTCCGGAAGGCGAGCCGCGCGAGCTCCTCGAACTCCTCAGGCAGCATCTGTGCGCGGTCGGAGATCGCGGTCACAGGCTTTCCCCTTCCACCGGAGCACCCCACGGGGAACGAAACACACTGGCAGATGGACACGGAGACCCCTCGGATGTGATGCAGGTCACATGGGGGGCGGAAATTACGGGGACGGATTCCCCGTTTCCGAGTACGTTGGTAGAAGCGGGGAGAACTTCCCCGGTATCCTGGAGGAGCAGTCGCCATGACCACCGTCGCCACCGAGTCGGCCCGGGCCGCGGGGAGTGTGCGTACGCCGAAGTTGCGTGCGGACGCGAGCCGGAACCGGGAGCGGATCGTGCTGGCGGCCCGGGACGCGTTCGTCGAGCACGGTGCGGATGTGCCGCTGGACGAGATCGCGAAGCGGGCGGGGGTCGGCAATGCCACGCTGTACCGGAACTTCCCGGACCGGGTGGCGCTGATCCGCGAGGTGGCGCTGCTCGTCAAGAACCGCATCCTGGCGCTCGCCGAGACGGCGACGGCGGAGGCGGAGGCACCTGGCGGCGGGGGCCCGTTCGAAGCTCTGCAACGGTTCGTGCACGCGACCGTCGCGGAGAAGGTCGGCGGTCTCTGCTCCCTGTTCAGTAGCCACATCGACCCGCACGACCCGGACCTGACCGAGGTCCGGGAGCGCCTGAAGTCCGCCGTGGGCGGGCTGATGGAGCGCGCACGGGCCGCGGGCGAGTTGCGGCCGGACGTCGACCACGGCGACCTGTTCATCGCGATGAGCCAGCTGACCCGACCACTGCCGAACACCTCGTGCCAACTGCTCGACGAGTTCGTCCACCGGCACCTGCAGATCTTCCTGGACGGTCTGCGCACGCCCGTCCGTTCGGTCCTGCCCGGCCGGGCCGCGACCTTCGAGGACTTCCAGACCAAGAACTGACCGACCACCAGCACCGACCCGACGCGCAGCCGATCGGCACCGCCGCCGCACGCCTCCGCGCGCCCTCGCACCCGTACGGCAACCTGCCGTTCCCGTACGGCAGTTGACCGTTTTCGCACACCCACGCACCGTGAAATGGGTACCCCCATGTCTCAAACCGACGCCCGCCCGGCGACGCTGCCCGATCCCAGGCGCTGGAAGGCGCTGATCTTCATCGGCCTCGCCCAGCTGATGGTCGTCCTCGACGCCACCATCGTGAACATCGCCCTGCCGTCCGCCCAGCGGGACCTCGGCATATCCGACGGCAACCGCCAGTGGGTGATCACCGCCTACGCGCTGGCCTTCGGCGGCCTGCTGCTGTTCGGCGGCCGGATCGCGGACCTCTGGGGCCGCAAGCGGACCTTCATCGTCGGCCTGACCGGCTTCGCCCTGGCCTCCGCGCTCGGCGGCGCCGCGGTCAACACCGCGATGCTGCTCGGCTCCCGCGCGCTGCAGGGCGTGTTCGGCGCACTGCTGGCGCCTGCCGCGCTGTCGCTGCTCGCGGTGACCTTCACCGAGGCCAAGGAGCGCGCCAAGGCCTTCGGCATCTACGGCGCGATCGCCGGTGGCGGTGGCGCCATCGGTCTGATCCTCGGCGGCTTCCTGACCGAGTACATGAACTGGCGCTGGACCTTCTTCGTCAACATCCCGTTCGCCATCGTGGCCGCCGTCGGCGCCGTCATGGTGATCCGCGAGCCCGCCGAGGGCCGCAACCGCAACAAGCTGGACGTCCCCGGCGTGCTGCTGGTGACCACCGGCCTGGTCTCGCTGGTGTACGGCTTCACCCGCGCCGAGTCCAACGGCTGGACGGCCGGCAGCACCCTGGCGCTGTTCGCCGCGGCCGTCGTGCTGCTCGCCGCCTTCGTCCTGGTGGAGCGCAGGGTCAAGGCCCCGCTGCTGCCGCTGCGCGTGGTGCTGAACCGCAATCGCGGCGGGGTGTACCTGTCGCTGGGCATGGCCGTGATCGGCATGTTCGGTCTGTTCCTCTTCCTGACCTACTACCTGCAGGTCGTGCGCGGTTACAGCCCGGTGCTGACCGGCGTGGCCTTCCTGCCGATGGTGGCGGGCATGATCACCGGCTCGACCCAGATCGGCGCCCGGCTGATGACCCGCGTCCCGGCGCGCTACCTGATGACGCCCGGCTTCCTGACCGCCGCGCTCGGCATGTTCCTGCTGACCCACATCGGCCTGGACACCTCGTACCCGGCGCTGATCCTGCCCGGCCTGATCCTGATGGGCCTCGGCATGGGCACCGCCTTCATGCCGGCGATGAGCCTCGCCACCCACGGCGTCCAGCCGCGGGACGCGGGCGTGGCCTCGGCCATGGTCAACACCTCGCAGCAGGTCGGCGGCGCCATCGGCACCGCGCTGCTGAACACCATCGCGGCCAGCGCCACCAGTAGCTGGATGACCTCGCACGCCCACACCCTCGAGGCCGCGAAGGCGCTGCAGTTCCAGGGCATGGTGCACGGCTTCACCACCGCGATCTGGATCTCCTTCGGGATCCTGGTGGCGGCCGCCACCGTCGCCTTCACCTTCATCAACGCCGGCCACCCCGGCGCCGCGCGTGCGGGCGCCGACTCGGGCGCGGCGAAGGTCGACGAGGTGCCGGTGCTGGTGCACTGACCCCCGCCGCCCCTCGGGGCCTGCCCGTCTCGTAGTGACGTGGGTGCGTACGCGGCCCGTCCGGTGTCCTGTCGGCACCGGGCGGGCCGCTCGCGGTTTCAGCCCGGCCGTGAACAGAGCCCCGAGCACCCCCGGGTAGAAGTGGGGATCACTCCCCGATTATTCTGACCTCAGCGAACCGGGGAACTATCCCCGCTTCCTTCGGACTGAGGTGCGTGCACATGACCCGGAATCAGAACCCAGGGCGGGGGCAGCGGGCCGCCGACTGGGCGGACGGCCGGCTGGGGATCTACTCCCTGGCCAGGGCCAACCTGCGGAAGATCTTCCCGGACCACTGGTCCTTCATGCTGGGCGAGATCTGCCTCTACACCTTCCTGATCATCATCCTGACCGGCGTCTGGCTGACCCTGTTCTTCAAGCCGAGCATGGGCGAGGTGGTCTACAGCGGCTCGTACGTCCCGCTCAAGGGCATCTCGATGTCCGAGGCCTACGCCTCCACCGTGGACATCAGTTTCGAGGTCCGCGGCGGGCTGCTGATCCGGCAGATCCACCACTGGGCGGCGATCGTCTTCGTCGCGGCCATGTTCGTGCACATGATGCGGGTGTTCTTCACCGGCGCGTTCCGCAAGCCGCGCGAGATCAACTGGGTCTTCGGCTTCCTGCTGCTCTTCCTCGGCATGCTGGACGGCTTCTTCGGCTACTCGCTGCCGGACGACCTGCTCTCCGGCACCGGCATCCGGTTCATCGAGGGCGTGGTGCTGGCCGTGCCGCTGGTCGGCACGTACGTCCAGATGTTCCTGTTCGGCGGGGAGTTCCCCGGGCACGACATCATCCCGAGGTTCTTCACCATCCACGTGCTCCTGGTGCCCGGCATCATGCTCGGGCTGCTGGTCACCCACGTGATCCTGGTCTTCTACCACAAGCACACCCAGTGGGCCGGGCCGGGCAGGACCGAGAAGAACGTGGTCGGCATGCCGCTGATGCCGGTGTACCTGGCCAAGGCCGGCGGGTTCTTCTTCCTGGTCTTCGGGATCATCGCGCTGATGTCCGCGGTCGCCACCGTCAACCCGATCTGGGCGTACGGCCCGTACCGCCCGGACCAGGTCTCCACCGACGCCCAGCCGGACTGGTACATGGGCTTCGCCGAGGGCCTGATCCGGGTGATGCCCGGCTGGGAGATCAGCCTGTGGGGGCACACCCTCAACCTCGGGGTGCTGGTCCCGTTCACGCTGTTCCCGGTGATCCTCGGCGCGATCGCGGTCTACCCGTTCGTCGAGAGCTGGGTGACCGACGACGGACGCGAGCACCACCTGCTCGACCGGCCGCGCAACGCCCCCGTCCGCACCGCCCTCGGCGCCGCCTGGATCAGCGTCTACCTGGTGATGCTCGCGGGTGGCGGCAACGACCTCATCGCCACCCACCTGCACCTGTCGCTCAACGCGATCACCTACGCGGTGCGGATCGGCTTCTTCGTCCTCCCGGTGGCCGTCTTCGTGGTCACCAAGCGCTGGTGCCTGGGCCTGCAGCGGCGGGACCGGGACAAGGTGCTGCACGGTCGGGAGACCGGCGTCATCCGGCGGCTTCCGCACGGCGAGTTCACCGAGGTGCACGCCGGGCTCGCGCCGGCCGAACTGCACCGGCTCACCGCCCACGAACAGCCCCGCCCCCTCGAACCGCCGCCCGCGGTGGACGAGAATGGAGTGGCCCGGCCGGCGGGTGGGCTCACCCGCACCCGCGTGCGGCTGTCCCGCGGATTCCACGGCGAGCACGCCCGGATCCCCAGGCCCACCGTCGAGGAGTACCGCGAGATCACCGAGGGCCACGGTCATCACTGACCCGCCCCCCGCGAGAGGGAGGAGATCATGTACGACCGAACCGACCGGCTCGCCGACAGCAGGTACCTCCTGCTGACCACCTTCGGCGAGGACGGCAGCCGGCAGGACTCGCAGCTGTGGGTCGTACCGGACGGCACGGCGCTCGGCGTCTGGACGCCCGCCCACTCCGGCGAGGCCGAACGGATCCGCCGCCACCCCCGGGTGCTGATCGGCCCCTGCGACGCCCACGGGCGCCCCACCGGCCGCCGGCTCCCGGCCCGTGCCCGGCTCTGCGACCCCGACGCGACGGCGCGCTACCGCACCTCGCTGATCAACAAGTACGGCCTGACCGCGCTGATCGCGCTGGCCCGCAGCCGGTTCCGGGTGGGGCTGGCCGGGACGGTCGGGATCCGGATCACGCTGAACGAGCTGGAACAGCGCCTGGTCGGACCGGAGTGGCGGCCGCCGACCACGTACTGCGTCAACTGACGGCCGACGGGCTCCGCTTGGCCCCCTCCGACGTCAACCGGCCGCCGCCGGGCCGCCGTTCGGCTCGCCGAGTGCCGGGACCCCGTGGGGACGGGGCCCCGGCACTCGGCGATTCCCCGGGCGCGGTGGCTCAACTGTTCCGGCGCGTACGGCGGTTCCGGTTCCGGTGGCACGGCGGTTCCGGTGGCACGGCGGTTCAGCTCCCGTCGTCCGGTGCCCGGGCCAGGTCCCCCGGCTCGCAGGCCTCCCGGCCGGTCCCCACGTGCACCACCTTGACCGTCCGATCGGGGCCGCCGGGGACGACCTGCTGCTCGTGCCCGCAGCGCGGGCAGATCAGCGGGATGCGCGGGCGCTCCGGATCCCGTCCGGCCTGGTCGCCGTGCGGGCGCGGAGCGGTCACGAGAGCGGGTGGGTCGGGACCGGGCTGACCTCCTGGATCTCCCCGTGCGCCTTGGAGAGCAGTTGCGAGGCGAGGTCGTTGAGCGCACGGGCACCCGCGATCTCCTCGCCGACCCGCAGCTGTTCCGGGTCGGAGGGGTGCCGGCTGCTGTAGCCGTGGGCGCGCAGTTCGGTCCCGTCGCCGAGCCGGAGCAGGGCGGCCGCGGTCGTCCGCGGGCCGTCCTCGCGGAACTCCATCTCGATGTGCCAACCGACCAGAGTCTTCATGGCGGATCACCTCCATCGGTTACTCCTCCAGAGTGCGCCGCACCCACCGTGAACACCAGGCAGGCCGGACCGAGGGCGAGTTGAACACGTTCAAGTCGGCGGCGTAGAGTCACCGGCGAGCCTATTTGAACGCGTTCAAGAGGGGGTGGCCCCGCTGTGGGCAAGGGCACGACGGAACTGGTGGACCTGCTGGTCCTGATCGGCATGGGCGCCGTCCTGCCGCTCGGACTGGCCCTGATCGACGAACCCGGGCTCGCCCGGATCCGCCGCCTCTGGCCGCTCGCGGCCGTACCCGGGGTGCTCTCGCTCTGGCTGCCGCGCGGCGCCCTCGCCGCCGGCCCGGCGGTCGTCTACGCGCTCGGCACCCTGGCCCTGGCCCTGCACGCACCCCTGCGGCTGGCCCGGACCCGCTCGCTCGCCCCCGCCGAGGTCGCCGTGCTCACCGCGCTCGCCGCCCCCTCGGTGGCCGGCGTCGCGCTGGTCGCCGAGCGCTCCGGCTACCCGCTGTTCGGCTTCGAGCCGCACGTCCTCGCGCTGACCGTCCCGCACTTCCACTACGCCGGATTCACCGCCGCCCTGGTCTCCGGACTGGTCTGCCGCGCCGACCGCGGCTCCCGACCGGCCCGCTGCGCGGCGCTCAGTGTCCCGGCCGGCACCCTGCTGGTGCTGGCTGGGTACTTCCTCGGCAACTGGTGGCAGTTCGCCGGAGCCGTCGTGCTGAGCACCGGGATGTGGCTGGTCGGTCTGGTCAGCTGGCGCGAACTGCGCCCCCGGGCAAGGGACCGGGCCACCGCGCGGCTGTTCGCCGTCTCCTCCGCCATCCTGGCTCTCACCATGCTGCTCGCCCTGTGGTGGGCGCTCGGCCGGGCCGCCGGACTCCCCCACCCCACCTTGACCTGGATGGCCGCCACCCACGGCCTCGGCAACGCGCTCGGCTTCGCCCTCTGCGCGCTCCTCGCCTGGCGCCGGATCACCACCGCCGTGGAGACTCCTCGTTGAACGACCACAGCCGCCCCGGCAACGACTACAGCCGCCCCGAGCAGGGCGCCAGCCGTACCGGCGACCTCCCCGCCGGCTACCGCCATCTGCACCACCGGGCCCGGATCGGCCACGGCCGCGCCGCCCTGGAGGTCGCCGGGGCCGCCCTGCTCGGCTGGCGGATGCACCGGCTGGCCGGCATCCGGATCGACGCGGAGGCCGAGGAGGCGGCCCCGGGCGTCGCCGTGCGCTGCGCGGTCCGCCTCGGCGCGCTGCGGGCGGGCGCGCCCAACCGGGTGCTGGCCGCCGTCAACGGCCCGGACCGGTACGGCTTCACGTACGGGACCAGGCACGGGCACGTGGGCCGGGGCGAGGAGACCTTCCTGGTCGAGCTGGCGCCCGACGGGACGGTCTGGTTCAGCGTCACCGCGTTCAGCCAGCCGGTCGCCTGGTGGGCCCGGCTGGCCGGACCGCTGTTCCCGCTCCTCCAGCACGCCTTCGCCCGACGCTGCGGGCGGGTGCTGGCCGCGATCGCGGCGGACGCGGCGTAATCCGCTGGTCGGGCCGCAGGACGCTGCGACATCATCGCCGGGTGATGGAGATGCAGCCGGTCCTGGAGATGGACGCCCCCGACGAGGACTTCGCGCTCTGGCCGACGGGCAGCTTCGAGCCGTACGGATTCCTGGTGCTGGACGGGCGGTTGACGCCGCGGGACGTCGGCTCCGCGCTGTGGCGGATCGCCGGTGCCAATGAGGACGCACCCGAGGACGACTCCGAGGACGGCGGGCCGGAGGCCTTCCTGCACGGGCTGCTCACCGCGGAGTACCTCGTCGCCCCCGGCGGCTTCCGGGTGACGGACGGCGCCACCGGTGCCGTCTTCGCACCGGGCTGCTGCAACGGCCTGGAGGAGTGGCGCGAATGGCTGGACGTGACGGACGGCTCCGGCGAGGGCTGGTTCGGTCACGACCCCTACGCCGCGGCCCAACGGGTCGGCGGCACCGTGCGGTTGACGGCGGACACCGAGGTCGCGCACAGCCCGGTGATCGAGGTGCCGGTGGCGGAGCTGCGCCGGTTGCTCGCCGGGGCCGAGCAGGACCTGCGCGACTTCGTCCGCCTGGCGGGCGGTTGGGCCGCGCGGCGGTTCCCGGAGCACGCCCCTGCCGTCACCGCCGCACTGACCCGGGCCCTGGCCCTGGAGCCCTCGCCGTGACCAGCTTCCGCACCCACCGCGCCCGGGTGCACGACGCCGCCCTCCCGCCGTACCGACGCCACAGCGCCCTGCGGACCTGCCTGACCGAGTTCGCCCCCTACGGCCTCCGGGCGACTTACCACCACCTCACCGTCAGCGCCCGGATGCCCCGGCGGCTGGAGGCCGATCCGGAGTCGCTGGTGCGGGCGGTGGAGGAGCTGCACGAGGCGCGGGTGCTGTGGCTGGCCCGGGCCGAGGAGTTCGCCGCGCGGCGACGGGCGGAGAAGCGGGCCGGTCGGCGCAGACCACCGGTGACGCCGTGGTGGGACCGACGGTGGCTGGGTTCGCCGAACGCGGTCTGGTACCACGATCCCTTCCTGCACCCGCGGTTGAGCCTGCCCGACTACGTCCGGCGGCAGAACGCGCTGCTGGACGGGGCCGAGCTGCCCGGCTGCCCGGCCTGCGGGGAGGAGGGGCCGGCGGTGCCGGTGTCGACCGTCCACGACCGGGCCGAGCTGTGCCGCTCCTGCGCACGGGTGCTGGTGCCCTGCCCGTGCGGCCGGTGGCACGGCTACCAGCCGCAGCTGCGGGTCGGCTGGAGCCGGCCCTGGCGGCGGGAGCACATGACCGGCGGCGGCGAGCCGAACCCGCACTGGCCCACCCTCCTGGGGACGGCCCGGGTCGAGCGGCTGGTCGCGTACGAGTCACCGCACGGGGCGTGCTGAGAACGGCCCGGCCCGGGTCAGGCATTGTGCGCCGGGACGGAGACCAGCAGGGCGTCGGTGCTCTGGACCCGCACCTCGAAGTGGTCGATGTCGCGCGGCTGGAGGGCCGCGCCTCCGGTGGTGCGCAGCGTCTCCCGGTTGTCGGGCTCGTCGTAGCCGCTGGCCGGGACGCTCCAGGTGGTGACCGTCTGGTGCTCGCCGCCGTTCGAGACGGCGACCAGTCGGCAGGTCAACGGGCCATTCACGCCCGAGAGTTGGAGGCTGATCTGGCTGCCCCAGGTCTTGCCGTCGATGCCGACGGTGGCCTTGGCGCCGGTGGTCGGATCGGTGGCGCTGAACTGTTCGGCGACGGCGACCACGGCAGGCGTGGTCTCGGCGGTGAGCACCGCGGCCGTGACGGCCGGGCCCGCCGCGACCATCGCGGTGGCGGCCAGGGCGAGGGCCAGCCGACGAATCCGGCCCCGCCGCCGGCCGGCCCTGACCTCGGCGACCAGCCGGTCCAGGAGCCGGCCGCCCGGCATCGGCAGGGGCCCGGCGGGGTCCAACCCGGCGGCCGCGGTCGAGGCCGTGTACTCGGCCAACACCCGCTCCACGGACTCGAGTTGCCGCACCTCCTCGGTGCACTGCGGGCAGCCCGCCAGGTGCCCTTCGAAGGCGGCGTTCTCGGCGGGCTCCAGCACGCCGAGGATGTACGCTCCGACGTCCAGGTGCACGGCTCCGGCGGGCAGGCCGGGGTCGGGGGCGGGCCACGTGGTCACGATCTCACTCCCCTTTCCTCCAGCGCGAGCCTGAGCGAGCGCAGTGCGTAGAACACCCGCGACCGGACGGTCCCGGCCGGGATGCCGAGTTCGGTGGCGGCCTCCTTGGCGGTGCGGCCCTTGAGGTAGGTCTCGACGATGACCTCCCGGTGGGCGGGCGAGAGGTCGGCGAGGGCGTCCGTGACGGTCATCATCCGCAGCGCCCGTTCGATGTCGTCCTCGGCGGGCAGTTGCTTCAGGGCCTCGGCGTCCACCTCGTGCGGGCGGGCGCGGGCGCTGCGGTGGTCGTCGATCACGATCCGGCGGGCGACGGTGACCAGCCAGGGCCGCAGCGAGTCGGCCTCCGGGTCGAGCCGGTGGATGTTGCGCCAGGCCCGGACCAGCGTCTCCTGGACGACGTCCTCGGCGCGCTGCCGGTCGCCCGCGACCAGGTGGAGGACGAAGGCGAAGAGTGGACCGGCGTGCTCGCGGTACAGGGCCCGCATCAGTTCCTCGTCGGCGGCCCCCGTGCCGTGCGCGGCGGAGCCGCCGGCGGGGTGCTCATCGGTCACCACTTCATCCTTGCGCACCCGGGCGCCACCGGCGAGGGCGGTGGCCTGCCGCGGTCAGCGGCCGCCGGTCGGCGGCGGTGGCCTGCAACGGTCGGTGCGCATCGCTCCGCTCCCTCGGTCAGTAGCCCGGTGTGCTGGGCATCGGTGTGGGGTTGGCGGGCCCCGGTGAGCCGGGCGCCGAGCCGCCGCTCGGCATCGCCCTGCCGCCGGTCGGGGTCACCGCGAACCAGGTGCCGGCCACGCCCTCGCCCTTGGTGTCACCGGGCTTGGTGTCCATCGAGAAGCGGTAGACCGGCGAACCGTTGATGGCGACCTGCTTGGTGCCGTCGGAGCGGGCGACGGTGCCGACCAGCGTGCTGTCGACGCCCTTGGCGGTGACGTTGCCGTTGGCTTGCTCAGGCGGCCAGATCGTGGCGCAGTTACCGTTGCAGTAGGACTCCGGCGGGTTGGTCCCGTCCTGGTCGAAGCGGTAGAGCGTGAAGCCCGCACTGTCGGTGACGATCGTGCCGAGCTCGGGGTCGTGCACGGTCCGCAGAGTGGCACCGGTCGGCCCGCCGGGAGGGCCCGACGTGCTCGGCGCGCTGCCCGACTTGCCCGAGCCGGACGACCCGCAACCGGCGACCAGGGCGGCCGCGGCGACGGCGAGCAGGGCGGCCCGGCGGGTGCGACGTGTGCTGCGCATGGGGCGCCTCCCGCCTCGTTGAGCGGAACTCGACACCCTTACGTACGGACGGTCGCCGCCGCGTGCTCAATCGGCCACGGCCCGGAATACCCCCGTGGGCATCACCGTTGTCCCCGGCGGACGGTCTGTGCCGCCACCTTCGGAAGGGAAGGATCCGCGAGATGAGCAACACGGTCGAGCTGACCAAGGAGAACTTCGACGACATCGTCCCGGGCCCGGAGGGCAAGGACTTCGTCTTCATCGACTTCTGGGCCGGATGGTGCGGGCCGTGCCGCCAGTTCGCCCCGGTGTACGAGAAGGCCGCGGGCCGCCACCCGGACCTGGTCTTCGCCAAGGTCGACACCGAGGCCCAGCAGGAACTGGCCGCCGCGTTCGGCATCCAGTCGATCCCGACGCTGGCGATCATCCGGGAGGGTGTGCTCGTCTTCTCCCAGGCCGGCGCGCTGCCGGAGCCGGTCTTCGAGGACCTGATCGGCCAGGCCCGCAACCTGGACATGGCCGAGGTCAAGCGCAAGGTGGCGCAGGAGCAGGCGGCCGAGGGCCAGGCCTGAGCCGTCCCGCGCCGTTCTGAGCCACGCCCGGGCCGTTCTGAGCCGTGCCTGGCCGCACCTGAGCCGTGCCCGGGCCCGGAGAGCCGCTGCTCCCCGGGCCCGGATACGATCTTGGAGTCGCCGGTGACGGGGGTGCCGTCGCGGAAGGAGCGATCCACCATGAGCACGTTCGTACTGGTTCCGGGATTCTGGCTCGGCGCCTGGGCCTGGGACGAGGTGGCCGCGCCGCTGCGCGCGGCCGGGCACGACGTCCACCCGGTGAGCCTGCCGGGGCTCGCCGAACGGGCGGGCGAGCAGGGCGACTTCGGGCTGGAGGAGCACATCGCCGACCTGGCCGAGCTGCTGGTGCGCGAGGACCTGTGGGACGTGGTGCTGGTCGCGCACAGCGGTGCCTGCGCGCCGGTGGGCGGGGTCGCGGACCGGATGCCGGAGCGGATCCGGCGGGTGGTCTACCTGGACAGCGGCCCGATGGTCGACGGCGCCTCGGTGTACGACCTCTGGCAGCCCGACTTCCGGGCGGAGGCCGACGCCACGGTGGTCGACGGCCGCTTCCCGATGCCCTCCTGGGAGTACATGGCCGACCACGGGTCCAGCCTCGAGGGCCTGGACGAGGCCACGCTGGCGCAGGTCCGCACCCGGCTGACCCCGCACCCGGTCGGGGCCTACCGGGACGCGCTGCGGCTGACCGGCGCCGGGGCCGCGCTGCCGCAGGCGCTGATCTCCTGCTCCTTCCCGCTGGAACAGGTGCGGGCGCTGATCGCGGCCGGGCACCCGTGGTTCGTCGGGATGGACCGGCCCAACTGGGAACTGCGTGAACTGCCCACCGGGCACTGGCCGATGTTCTCCCGCCCCGCCGACACGGCGGCCCTGCTGGCGGAGCTCGCGGCAATCTGAGCCCGTCCGCGTGTTCGCCCGCGCGCGGGCCCGTCCGCGTGCAGGATGGGGCCCACGCCGGCGGGCGTCGAGGGCGGCCCGCACCAGGCGGGACGACGCGAGGCCCGCGAGACCACGGAGGATCCGACATGACCAGCAGCACCGCCGAGGAGTACGACGTCATCGTCCTGGGCGCCGGACCGACCGGTGAGAACGTGGCCGACCGGACCGTCGCCGCGGGCCTGCGCACGGTGATCGTGGAGGCCGAACTGGTCGGCGGCGAGTGCTCGTACTGGGCCTGCATGCCGAGCAAGGCGCTGCTGCGCCCGGCGGCCGCGCTGGACGACGCCCGCGCGGTGGGCGGCGCCCGGGAGGCGGTCGGCGGCGGACGGCTGGACGCGGCGGCGGTGCTGGCCCGGCGGGACTCCTTCACCTCGCACTGGAAGGACGACGGCCAGGTGCAGTGGCTGCGGGACACCGGCATCGAGCTGGTCCGCGGCCACGGCCGGCTGGCGGGCGTGCGGACCGTCACGGTGGAGGCGGAGGACGGCACCGAGCGGGTGCTCACCGCCCGGCACGCCGTCGCGGTGTGCACCGGCAGCCGCCCGGTGCTGCCGACCGACGTGACCGGGCTGGCGGACGCCCACCCGTGGACCAACCGGGAGGCGACCGGCTCGCCGACCGTCCCCGGGCGCCTCGCGGTGGTCGGCGGCGGGGTGGTCGGGGTGGAGATGGCCCGCGCCTGGCGGGCGCTCGGCTCCGAGGTCGTGCTGCTGGTGCGCGGCGACGCGCTGCTGCCGCGGATGGAGCCGTTCGCGGGCGAGCTGGTCGCGGAGGGCCTGCGCGAGGCGGGGGTGGACCTCCGCTTCGGCACGGAGGTGACGGCACTGGAGCGGCCCGGGGCCACCGGGCCGGTGGTGCTCTCGCTGAGCGGTGGCGGGGCGCTGACCGCCGACGAGGTGCTGTACGCGACCGGACGGGCCCCGCGCACCGCCGACATCGGACTGGAGCAGGTCGGGCTGCGGCCGGGCGCCTGGCTGGACGTGGACGACAGCTGCACGGTGCTGGGCGTGGACGGCGAGTGGCTCTACGCCGCCGGGGACGTCAACCACCGGGCGCTGCTCACCCACCAGGGCAAGTACCAGGCCCGGATCACCGGCGCGGTGATCGCCGCCCGCGCCCAAGGGCGCGCACTGGACACCTCGCGCTGGGGCGCGCACTCCGCGTCCGCCGACGTCGCCGGTGCGCCGCAGGTGGTGTTCACGCAACCGGAGGTCGCGGCCGTCGGTCTGACCCTGGCGGCGGCCGAGCGGCTCGGGCTGCGGGTCAAGGCCGTCGACCACGGGATCGGCGACGTCGCCGGGGCCTCGCTCTACGCGGACGGCTACCGCGGCCGGGCCCGGGTGGTCTTCGACCTGGACCGGGAGGTGATCATCGGCGCCTGCCTGGTCGGCCCGGCCGTCGCCGAGCTGCTGCACTCGGCGACCGTGGCGGTGGTCGGCGAGGTGCCGATCGACCGGCTCTGGCACGCCGTCCCCGCCTACCCGACGATCAGCGAGGTGTGGCTGCGGCTGCTGGAGGGCTGCCGGGGGTAGGCCCCGGCCGGAGCGGGGTGCGCGGCGCGGCGAGATGTGGCCACCGGTGGACGGCGGGACACTGGCGGTGGGGCGTGCCGACGCGCCCCGGGGGGCCGTCCCGGGGGGCCGTGCTCATGATCAGGTGGTGTGAGACATGACCGAGGTGCTGTTGGCCGTCGGAACCGAGAAGGGCCTCTTTCTCGGCCGCAGCCGCGACCGGCTGGACTGGAAGTTCAGCGGGCCGCACTTCCGGATGAACGCGATTTACTCCGTCTCGATCGACCGCCGCGAGGGCCGGACCAGGCTGCTGGTCGGCGCCGACAGCAGCCACTGGGGCCCCTCGGTGTGGCGCTCGGACGACCTCGGCGACACCTGGCACGAGCCGGCGCGGCCGGCGATCCGCTTCCCCGAGTCCACCGGCGCCTCGCTCACCCGGGTCTGGCAGCTCCAGCCCGCCGGACCGGAGGCCCCCGGCGTGGTGTACGCGGGCACCGAACCCGCCGCGCTGTTCCGCTCCACCGACGGCGGCGAGACCTTCGCCCTGGTCGAGTCGCTCTGGAACCACCCCCAGCGGCCCGAGTGGGGCGCCGGTTACGGCGGCCAGGGCCTGCACACCATCCTCACCGACCCGCGCGACCCCCAGCGGCTGCTGGTCGCCGTCTCCAGCGGCGGCGTCTACCGCAGCAAGGACGGCGGCGACAGCTGGGCCCCCTCCAACACCGGCCTGCGCGCCGAGTTCTTCCCCGCGGAGAGCCAGTACCCCGAGTTCGGCCAGTGCGTGCACAAGATCGCGCCGGACCCGGTCCACCCCGACCGGCTCTACCTGCAGAACCACGGCGGCGTCTACCGCAGCGACGACTGGGGCGCGAGCTGGCGCTCCATCGCGGACGGGCTGCCCGCCGAGTTCGGCTTCGCCATCGCCGCCCACCCGCGCCGGGGCGACACCGCCTACCTCTTCCCGCTCGGCGGCTCGGACGACCGGATCCCGCCCGGCCACCGCTGCCGGGTCTTCCGCACCACGGACGCCGGCACCAGCTGGGAGCAGCTGGCCGACGGCCTGCCGGGCGAGGACCACTACGGGATCGTGCTGCGCGACGCCCTGCGCACCGACGACGCCGATCCGGCCGGGATCTACTTCGGCAACCGGACCGGTGACGTGTACGGCAGCCGCGACGAGGGCGAGCACTGGTCGCTGCTGATCTCCCACCTGCCGGACGTGCTCTGCCTCCGGGCGGCGCTGGTGAGCTGAGCGGGACCAAGCCCTACGGGCCTGGCGGCGCCACCTCGAAACGCGCTGGTCGAAAACCCGTTGCACCGGGCTCCTGGATCCGGTGAGCATGGGCCGCCGACGAACGAGCTCGTGAACGGGGTGGGGCCATGGCCGACACGGACCGGGTGATCAGGCGCAACGGCGACGGCGCACCGGTGCTGCGGTACCGGTTGGGAGAGCGGGAGGGGCGGCCCTGGGCCGACTTGCTGGAGGTGCTGGACGACTCGGCGGACGCGGCGGAGTTCATCCGCGCCGAGCTGCCCGGCTGGGTGGTCTCCGGGCCGCCCGAGCTCGGGCAGCGGCTGCTGGCGCAGGGCGCGACCGCCCTGCGGCACGCCCACACCTTCCGGCGCGACCTGCGCGCCGATCCCCCGCCCGCCGAATGGGCCGGGACGCCGCTGCGCGAGGGCCTGCGGGCGGTGCCCTGCGACCGCTCGCCCGAGGAGCTGCTGGAGTCCTGGCGGGCCGCCTTCGACCCGACCCACGTGGACCACTACCCCGGCGACGACGCCCGGGCCGTCGCCGACCGGATCGGCCCGCTGCTGGCCGGGCAGGCCATCGGCCCGGTGCTGCCCTCCAGCCTGCTCGCCGTGGACGCCGAGGACCAGGTGGTCGGCGCGGTCGTGCTGACCGACCGCGACGGCCTGCCCTGGGTCGCCGAGGTCTTCCGCCACCCCCGGCGCGGCTACCGCGGCCTCGGCGCCGACCTGCTGCGCCGGGCGGTCGCGGACGCCGCCGACCGGGGGCTGGCCGACGTGCACCTGACGGTGACCGAGGGCAATCCGGCCCGCCGGGTCTACGAGGCGCTCGGCTTCCTGCGGCAGGAGACCTCGCTGACGGTGATCGTGCCGGACGCCGGCTGACCAGGGCCCGGCGGTTCTTGCCGGACAGGCCCTGACCGCTCCGTCTTTCGCGGCACCCGCTGGCGCCCGTCCCGTCAGCGTCGACACGGGTGCCGCCCGCCCGGCTACCGGAGCGGGCCGATCGGGGGCTCCCCCGGGCGCGGAAAACACGCTGGTCGGAGGCGCTGTGTAGGCTCACTGGTCATGGCGAGGGTGACACGGGACGATGTGGCGCGGGTGGCGGGGACGTCCACGGCGGTCGTGAGTTATGTGATCAACGACGGGCCGCGACCGGTGGCGGCGGCCACCCGGGCCCGGGTGCTCGCCGCGGTGGAGGAGCTCGGCTACCGGCCCAACCGGGTCGCCCAGGCGATGGCGCGGCGGCGGACCGACCTGCTCGGGATGGTCGTGCCGGACGCCCGCCAGCCCTTCTTCGCCGGCCTGGCGCACGCCGTGGAGCAGGCCGCCACCGAGCACGGCCGGCTGCTGCTGATCGGCAACTCCGACTACGCCGACGAGCGCGAGGCGCACTACATCCGGGCCTTCCTCGGGATGCAGGTGGACGGCCTGATCCTGGTCACCCAGGACCCGGCCACTCCCGGGCTGACCGGCTTCGACTCGGCCGACGGCACCCCGGTCGTGCTGCTGCACCACCGGGCGGAGAGCGCCGAGGGCGTGGCCGTGGTGGCGGACGACGAGGGCGGCGCGCGCGAGGTGGTCCGTCACCTGCTCGGCCACGGCCACGCCGAGGTGCACTGCTTCGGCGGCACCCTGGCGCTCAGCCCGCTCGACCCGGTCACCGGACGGACGGCCGGCTGGGCCGGGGCGCTGGCCGAGGCCGGGCTGTCCACCGAGGGGCGGCTCACCCAGGCGCCCTTCGACCGGGTCCGGGCGCACGCCGAGGCGCTCGCCCTGCTCAGCCGGCCCGACCGGCCGTCCGCGGTGTTCTGCGCGACGGACGACCAGGCGATCGGTCTGCTGCGGGCCGCCGACGACCTGGGCATCCGGGTGCCGGAGGACCTCGCGGTGGCCGGCTTCGACGACATCGCCGAGGCGGTGATCGCCGGACCGGCGCTGACCACCGTCACCACCGCGCAGGACGAGATGGCCCGGGCCGCGGTGGACCTGGTGCTCGGCGGGCCGGAGCGCCGCGCCGCCGGGACCCGGACCTTCCCGGCCCGGCTGGTGGTGCGGCGCTCCTGCGGCTGCCAGCCGTCGCGGCAACGACCTTAGGCCGTAGGTCAGTTCAGCTGGAAGGTGGCCTCGACCGGGTAGTGGTCGCTGGGCGCGTTGGTGTCCAGCTGGCCCGGCGCCCAGCCGGCCTGCGGGTCGAAGTCGACCTTCACGTTGGACATCGAGGTCGGCACCGGACGGCCCGGGGCGTTGAGGTAGCCGATGTAGTCGAGGTCGTCCCGGTAGTCGGTCGGGAAGGTCTCGACGCCCGCCATGTACTGGCACCAGGAGGAGACCGGACAGTCCATGGTGGTGCGGGCCTGGGTCGGGTCGGTGGCCGGGGTGCCGAGCACGCCGTTGACCGCGTTCTGGGCGTTGGTGTAGTCGCCGCGGCTCTGGCCGTGGAAGTACTCGACGTTGAGGTCGCCGCCGATCAGCACCGGCGCGCTGCTGCCGACGATGCCGTCGACCCAGGCGCGGATCTCGGCGAGCTGGCCGAGCCGGGTGGACTGGGTGGTGTCGGTGGAGGTGTCGGACTCGTCGGCCTGCAGGTGGGTGCCGACCACCCAGGCGGTGCTGCCGTTCTTGTTCACCTGGACCAGCGCCGCGCCCTTGTTGGCGTGGTAGTCCCAGGTGCCGTAGGTCGAGTTGCTGAAGACGTGGGCGTACTGGGCGGTGATCGGGTACTTGGAGAGGATCATCGTGCCGCCGTTGATGACGAACCACGAGTTGGAGCAGTTGCCGCTGACGCCCGTCCAGCCGCCGCCGGAGCAGACCCCGCCGACCACCGGGGTGCGGTACGGGTAGAGGTCGGCGAGCTTGCTGTTGATGTCGGCGGTCGAGCTGTTGTTGAACTGCTCGTCCAGGACGACCACGTCGGCGTTGTGCTGGCGGACGATCTGCTCGATCACCGGGGTGCGGCGGGCGGCCTGCTCGTTCTGGGTGCTGTCGACGATCGCGGTGCCGAGGTCGACGTTGAACGCGAAGACGGACAGCGTGGCGGGGCTCGCCGAGGTGGTGGCGGAGGCCGTCGGCGCGGTGCCGCCGAGCAGCAGTGCGGCGGCGGCCGCCGAGGTGAGGGCGGCGGCCGTGCGACGCGAGAGCATGGGCGTTCTCCTGGGTCCGTCAATCCGGTGGGGCCCGGTCGGGCCGGGGTGACCGGCCGCCGGGGATTGGCGGGGGAACGCTAGCTACTGCTCGGTACTTCGGGAAGAACGCCAGGCGATCAGTTTCGATCGCTCCCGTGGCGACGAGGTGTCTGTACAGGTCAGGGTGGCTGGCTGACAAGATGTCTGTACACCCTTGCACGGTGCGCCGAGGACCCGGTGAACCTCCGTCAGCCGTCCGACAGTTCGTCCGCGAGCAGATCCATCAGCACGTTGTCGTGCCAACTGCCGTCCGGGCCGCGCTCGTACTGGCGCATGGTGCCGACCGGGCGGAAGCCGACCTTGGCGTAGCAGCGGATCGCGGCGAGGTTGTCCGCGGCCGGGTCGATCACCAGCCGGTGGTAATGGTGGTCGTGCACCAGGTGCCGGGCCATGGTGCGCACGGCGTCGGTGCCCAGGCCCAGGCCGTGCACCGACGGGTCCAGGTAGAGGTCCATCCCGGCGTGCCGGTAGTCGTCGTCGTTGTTGGCGTACCACTGGACGGCACCGACGACCCGGCCGCCCAGCTCGATCGCGAAGGTCTCGGTGTCGGGCGATTCCAGGTCCCCCGCGACCTCGTCGGCCAGGTCGTCGCCGCCGCGCCAGCGGGCGAAGACCTCGGGCGTGCTGCGGATCGCCACCAGTGCCGGGATGTCGTCGGCGGTGGCCGGGCGGAGGGTGACCAGGGTGCCGTGCAGAATCGTCCCCATACGGGGCATGTTGGCATGGAAAACCGCCCCGGGCGAGCGGTTCGCGTGCGCCCGGCGCACTGCCCGCACACGGTGCCCGGGTGCTGTGCCCGGGCGCTTCGCCCGGGTGCTGCTTGCGCCCGGGCGCCGTGCCCGGGCGCCGCGGCGAACTATCCGGCAGGCTGCACCGGGCCGCCGAGCGGCCCCAGCCAGACGGCGGTGACGGCGCTGACGTAGCGCGCGCCGCAGTGGTCGTCGGGGACGACCAGCTGCGGGCCGGCGGCGTCCAGCGGGGCGCCGTCCATGCTGGTGGCGAGCAGGATCCGGCGGCCGCCGAAGTCCGGGTCGATCTCGGCCCAGGAGACCACGGCCCGGTGGCCGTCGGCGCCGACCACGTTGAGCAGGAAGCGCAGCCGCTGCTTGCGGCCGGAGAAGTCGATCCGGGGCCGGGCGGCGAGCAGGACGTCCAGCAGCGCCGGGCCCTCGTAGCCGTGGCGCTGCTCGCCCTCGGTCAGGCAGTCGAAGCTGACCTCGACCCGGTGCGCGGGGAGGGTGCGCAGTTGCTCGACGGTCAGCTCGGCCGGCTCGTCGAGGTGGCCGTGCAGCCGGACGGTGGGTCTCGCCGGGGTCATGGTGCTCCTCCTCCCGGGCCGCGCCGCCGCGACCCGGGAGGAGGGGTACCCGAGGTGGAGCGCGGGCATTCGCATTCGCGATGGCGAATGTCGATGTTCATCGGCAGTTGCGATGAGTCAGCGAGACGTCGGCTCGCATTTGCGGCCGCAGGCACGGGGCGCGCCGGAACCGGCGGGGCCGTGCCTCAGACCTCGTCGAGCTGAAAGGCGGCACGTGGGGCACGGCGGAAGAATTCTTCCCGGCGGGTGTCGATCCGGCGCCGGTCCGATCGACGCAGGGGTGAGAGGCGGGGAGGAGCCCCGCCCGTACGACCGAGGAGTCACCATGCCGCGCTTCATGACGCTGATCCGCATCGACGAGAACGCCCGCGACGGGTGGGAACCCGACCCGGGGTTCGAGCAGCGGATGGGGGCGCTGTTCGAGGAGATCACCAAGGCCGGGGTGATGCTGGAGACCGCCGGGCTGACCCCGACCGCCCAGGGCACCCGGGTGACCTGGAACGACGGGAAGGTCGGCTACACCGACGGGCCGTTCACCGAGACCAAGGAGGTCGTCGGCGGCTACGCCATCCTGCAGTGCAAGGACAAGGCGGAGGCGCTGGAGTGGACCCGGCGCTTCCTGCAGACCCACCCGGCGAACTGGCAGGTCGAGGCGGAGGTCCGGCAGATCGACGAGATGCCGCAGCCCCCGCGGTGACGAACCCCGGTTGCCTCCCGCTCCGCCGGCTGCTCTGATGGGTGGCCGTGACGGAGAGGGAGGCGGGCGCGGCCGTCGAGGCGGTGTTCCGGATCGAGTCCGCCCGGGTCATCGCCGCGGTCGCCCGGATCGTGCGGGACGTGGGAATCGCCGAGGAGCTGGCGCAGGACGCGCTGGTGGCCGCGCTGGAGCAGTGGCCGCGGGACGGCGTCCCGGACAACCCGGGCGCCTGGCTGACCGCCACCGCGAAGCGGCGGGCGATCGACCTGGTGCGCCGCCGGGAGGTCTACGCCCGCAAACTCGCCGAGGTGGGACGGTCGCTGGAGGACGCGCCCCCGCCCGAGTCAACGGAGCCGTCAGGGCCGCAGGACATCGACGACGATCTGCTGCGGCTGATCTTCACCGCCTGCCACCCGGTGCTGTCGGCGCGAGCCCGGATCGCGCTCACCCTGCGGCTGCTCGGCGGGCTGACCACCGCGGAGATCGCCCGCGCCTTCCTGGTGCCGGAGCCGACGGTGGCGCAGCGGATCGTCCGGGCGAAGCGGACCCTGGCCAGGGCGGGGGTTCGGTTCGAGGTGCCGTACGGCGCGGACCGGGCGCAGCGGCTGTCCTCGGTGCTGGAGGTCGTCTACCTGATCTTCAACGAGGGGTACTCGGCCACCGCCGGGGACGACCTGCTCCGCCCGCAGCTGTGCGAGGACGCGCTGCGGCTGGCCCGGGTGCTGGCCGCGCTGGTGCCCGGCGAGCCGGAGGTGCACGGGCTGGCCGCGCTGCTGGAGTTCCAGGCCTCCCGGACGGCCGCCCGCACCGGACCGGACGGGCGGCCGGTGCTGCTGGCCGAGCAGAACCGGGCGCGCTGGGACGGGCTGCTGATCCGGCGCGGCTTCGACGCGTTCCAACGGGCGGGCACCGGGCCGTACTCGGTGCAGGCCGCGATCGCCGCCTGCCACGCCAGGGCGCGGCGGTACGAGGACACCGACTGGTCGACGATCGCCGCGCTGTACGAGCGACTGCTCGCGCTGACGCCCTCGCCGGTGGTGGCGCTGAACCGGGCGGTGGCCGTCTCGATGACCCAGGGACCGGCCGCCGCACTGGAGTTGGTGGACGCCCTGGCGGCGGAGCCGGCCCTGCGCGACTACCACCTGCTGCCGAGCGTGCGGGGTGATCTGCTGGCCCGGCTGGGGCGGGCGATGGAGGCTCGGGCGGAGTTCGAGCGGGCGGCGGAGCTGACCCGCAACGAGCGGGAGCGGGAGTTGCTGCGGGAGCGGGCCGCCGCGCTGCGGGAGGACTGATCAGGAGGTCTCGTCCTGGCGCAGCCGGGCGCTGACCGCGCCGAGGCCCTCGGCGAGCACGGCCAGTTGCTCGCGGGTGAGCACGTCGATCAGCAGCTCGCGCACCAGGGCGACGTGTCCGGGGGCGGCCTGGCGGATCATCTCCCGGCCCTGGTCGGTGAGTTCGGCGATGACGCCGCGCACGTCGCTGAGGCAGGAGCGGCGGGCGACCAGGCCCATCCGCTCCAGCTGGGTGACCTGGTAGGTCAGTCCGCTCTTGGAGGTGACCAGCTTGTCGGCGAGTTCGGTCATCCGCAGCGAGTCTCCGGGGGCGGCGGACAGGTGCACCAGGATCTCGTACTGCTGGTGGGAGAGGCCGGAGTCCTCCTTGAGCTGGCGTTCCAGCCGCCGGTTCAGCAGGTTGCTCGCGACGACGAAGCCCCGCCAGGCGGCCATCTCGTCCTGGTCGAGCCAGCGGGGTTCGTTCAATGAGGACATGGGCGAAGCCTACTCCTGTTGTTCAAATTCGAACGAAGGTGTACCGTCGGAGACAGAGGTTCAAATTTGAACTACCTTTCCGAGGAATCCGAGGAGGACGCCATGAGCGCCGCGGCCCCCGAGCGCATGCCCGCCCTGTACCTGTCGCACGGCGCGCCGCCGCTCGCCGACGACCCGATCTGGCCGGGCGAGCTGGCCGCCTGGTCCGCCGACCTGCCGCGCCCCAAGGCCGTCCTGATGGTCTCCGCCCACTGGGAGGAGGCCCCACTGGCCGTCGGCGCCGTCACCACCGTCCCGCTGGTCTACGACTTCTGGGGCTTCCCCGAGCACTACTACACGGTCCAGTACGCCGCCCCCGGCGCACCGGAACTGGCCGAGCGCGTGCGCAAGCTGCTGCGCGCCCCCGGCACGCCCGTCCAGGACGTCCCCGACCGCGGGCTCGACCACGGCGCGTACGTGCCGCTGGTGGAGATGTTCCCGGCGGCCGACATCCCGGTGCTGCAGATCTCCCTGCCCACCCTGGACCCCCAGCGGCTGCTGGAGATCGGCCGCCGGCTCGCCCCGCTGCGCGACGAGGGCGTGCTGATCATCGGCAGCGGCTTCTTCACCCACAACCTGCGGGCGCTCAGCAGCGACGGCCGGGTCAGCTCGGTGATGGCCGAATTCGACGACTGGGGCAGGCGCGCCCTGGACGCCCACGACCTGGACGCACTGCTCGACTTCGAGCACAAGGCCCCGGCCGGGCGGCTGGCGCACCCGCGCACCGAGCACTTCGCCCCGCTGTTCGTCACCCTCGGCGCCGGCGAGGCCGACCTCGGCAGCCAGCGCAGTGTGATCGACGGGTTCTGGATGGGGCTGGCCAAGCGGTCGATCCAGCTGGGCTGAACGGGTCACAGCGAAAAGGCTCGGGGCGGACAGCGGCTCACAGCGCGCAGCAGGTGAAGCGCTCGCCGATGTGCTCGGGCTGCTCGATCTCGTCCACCAGGGCGACCGCGTAGTCCGGCACCGAGATGAAGCTGCGCCCCGCGGTGTCGGTCAGCAGCTGCTCCAGGCCCGTCCGGTAGTGGCCGGTCCGCTCCCCCGGGCCGATCTCGGCGGCCGGGCTGAGCACCGTCCAGCGGATGTCGGTGACGGTCCGGTAGTAGGCCAGCGCCTCCCCGTGGGCGTGCATGATCTGCAGGATCGGCTCGGGCAGGCCCGGGATGTCCCAGACCCGCACCCCCGGCGCGGTCTCCAGGCTGCCCGCGCCGCCGACCGCGATCAGCCGGGGCGCGCCGTCGCCTCGCTGGTCGAGCGAGCGCAGGCCCTCGACCAGCGAGCGGGCGGCGGGCTCGATCAGCGCCAGGTGCCCCGGGCCGTCACCGCCGCCGACGGCGCTCACCAGGACGTCCCGGCCGGCCGCCACCCGGGCCACGTCGGCCGGATCCAGCACGTCGCCGCGTTCCACGGAGGCGGCCTCGCCCCGGTAGCGGTCCGGGTCGCGGACCACCGCGGTGACCTCGTGCCCGCGCGCCGCCGCCTCGGCGACGATGGCGCTGCCGATGGTGCCGTTGGCGCCGATCACGGCGATTCTGGCCATGGGTACCTGCCCTGGTTGCCGGGGTGGAACGGGATGGCGTCGGACAGGGTCGATTATCGAACGGACTCTCGGTGGCCGCCCGGGGTCTCGGCCGGTCGTGTGACGGTCCTCGCCCACCTCCCCTCGGCCGTGGACGGCACCTTCCCTCGCCGCGGGGCCGCCCGGAGCTCCGCGGGGCTCAGGCGGCGCCGGTGGCGAGGCGCTCGGCGTGGCTGCGCTCGACGCACAGCTCGTTGCCCTCCGGGTCGGCCAGGGTGACCCAGCCGGTGCCGTCCGGGTTGCGGCGGTCCGCCAGCACCGTCGCACCCAGGGCGACCAGGCGCTCGACCTCCTCGTCCCGGCCGCGGTCCTGCGGCTGGAGGTCGAGGTGGATCCGGTTCTTCGCCGACTTGCCCTCGGGCACCCGGATGAAGAGCAGCGAGGCACCGGCGGAGTTCACCACCGCCTCCTCGTCGCCCGGGTTGTCGTCCTCGCCCAGGGTGCCGTCCAGCGCCTGCGCCCAGAAGCCCGCGAGGCCGTGCGGGTCGGCGCAGTCGATCGTCACGTGTCGCACCAGAGAAGCCATGCGCTTACTCTGACCGCCGTAGCCCGGTCGCGTCCAGGTATTCGCGGGAGTGCCGGTGGCCGTCCAGCGGGTACGGCGGGTAGGCCGGGACGATCTCCGTGAGCGGGTAGCCGCTCTTCTCCGCGACCCGGCAGGAGGCGTCGTTGTCCCCTTCGTGCAGCAGGTCGATCCGGCGCAGGCCGCCCTCGGCGAAGGTGGCGAAGGCCCAGCTGGTGAGGGCCTCCACCGCGCGCGGGGGCCAGGCCCCGGCCGCGCGCCGGGGCGGCCGTCCAGTAACCCACCTCGGCTCGCTCTCCACCCGGGGTGCCGCGCTTGAGCACGACGTTGCCGACCAGTGCGCCGGCTTCGAGGACGGCGAAGGAGTAGCGGGTGCCCGCCGCCCAGCCCTCGTACTGCGCGTTGAGCCAGCGCGCGGCCTGCTCGGCGTCGTCGATCGTCCTGCGGTTGCGGCGGCGGAGGGTCTCGTCCCGGTAGGCCTCGATCAGGGCCGGTGCGTCGGCGTCCTCGAAGGCCCGCAGCAGCAGGCCGGCGGCCCTCGGGCGGGTGCTCACGGTGATGGTCATCGGTGGTCTCCCCTGGGTTCGGAACCGTGCGTCGCGATCTTCCTGACGGACGGTCGGCGGTGCCGATCCGGTTGCGTTCCCGGCTTGACCTTGACGCTGGCGGCAGGGTCGGAGGCTGCTCCGCATGAGCGACGAGAACGTGGTGCAGCATCGGGTCGTGGTGGTCACCGGGGCCGGGACGGGGATCGGGCGGGAGACCGCGCGCGCCTTCGCGGCCGCGGGGTCCCGGGTGGTGGCGGTCGGCCGGCGGGCGGAGCCGCTGGCGGAGACGGCGGCCGCGCACCCGGGGCTGATCGAGCCGCTGGTCGCGGACGTCACCGGGCCGGACGCTCCGGAGACGATCGTCGGGTCGGCCCTGGAGCGGTACGGGCGGCTGGACGTGCTGGTCAACAACGCCGGGATCGTGCAGAGCGGGCAGGTCGTCGGCGGCTACCAGCGGGCGGGCATCGAGACGCTGCTGGCCACCAACCTGGTCGCCCCGGTGCTGATCGGACAGGCCGCGTTGCCGGCGCTGAGCGAGAGCCGGGGGGTGGTGGTCAACGTCAGCACCGCCGTCGGGCAGCGCGGCTGGCCGAACAACGCGGTGTACGCGGCGGGCAAGGCGGCACTGGAGACGATCACCCGCAGCTGGGCGGTCGAGCTGGCGCCGCGCGGCATCCGGGTGGTGGCGGTGGCGCCCGGGGCGATCGACACCCCGATCGGCGAGCACTCCGGGTACAGCCCCGAGCAGTCGGCGGCGATCCGCGCGTGGCAGCTCCAGCACACCCCGCTGGGCCGGATCGGCCGACCCGCCGAGGTGGCCTGGGCGATCACCCAACTCGCTTCGCCGCAGGCCTCGTTCGTGACCGGCGTAGTGTTGTCGGTCGACGGGGGCGCGCTGGTGGGCTGAACGGATGGGACGCGGTAGGGGTGCGGATCGGGGAACTGGCGGAGCGGACGGGCAGTACCGCCCGGGCGCTGCGGCACTACGAGCAGGCCGGGCTGATCGACTCCGAGCGGGCGGCCAACGGCTACCGGGAGTACGGGGAGTCGGCGGTCGTGCGAGTGCGCAACATCCGTGCCCTGGTGGCCGCCGGGCTCACCCTGGAGGACCTCCGGCCGCTGCTGGGCTGCCTGGACGGGGACGTGCTCGCGCAGCCGCCGTCGGAACGGGTGCTGGGGATCGCCCGGAAGCGGCTGGCGGTGCTGGAGCGCCGGATCGCCGCCCAGACCGAGGCACGGGACCGGCTGGCCACGGCGCTGGCGGCGGCCGGAAGTCCCGCGGACAGGTGACACCCCCGATCGGGGGTGTGCAGGGAGCGCGCGGGATAGGACAGTGGGCGCATGCAGATTCCACTCTCCGTGATGGACTTCCTCGACCGGGCCGAGCTGGTCTACGGCGACCGGGTCGGCATCGTCGACGAGCCGGTGCAACCGGCCGAATCCTGGGGCGAGCTGAGCTATCGGCGGGTCGCCGAACTCGCCCGGGCCCAGGCGGCCGGGCTGGACCGGCTCGGCGTCGGGCCGGGCGAGCGGGTCGCGATCGTCTCGCACAACTCGGCCCGGCTGCTCACCTCCTTCTTCGGGGTGAGCGGGTACGGCCGGGTGCTGGTGCCGGTCAACTTCCGGCTGCGGGCCGATGAGGTCGCGTACATCGTCGAGCAGAGCGGCGCCTCCGTCCTGCTGGTCGACCCCGAACTCGCCGACGCGCTCGACGGGGTGGCGGCCAAGCACAAGTTCGCGCTCGGCGCGGACAGCGACGCCGTGCTGTACGACTTCGACGACTCGCCACGCCGGTACGCGATCTCCGAGAACGACACCGCCACCATCAACTACACCAGCGGAACCACCGCCCGCCCCAAGGGCGTTCAGCTCACCCACCGCAACATCTGGCTGAACGCCACGCTGATGGGCCTGCACTACGGCGCGAACGACCGGGACGTGTACCTGCACACCCTGCCGATGTTCCACGCCAACGGCTGGGGCCTGCCGTTCTCTCTCACCGGGCTCGGCGCCCGGCACATCGTGCTGCGCAAGGTGGACGGCGCGGAGATCCTGCGCCGGGTCGAGCGGCACGGGGTGACCTTCCTGTCCGGCGCGCCCGCCGTGGTGCAGATGGTGCTGGACGCGGCCGCCGACTGGGGCGGCCCGGTGCCGGGCCGGGACCGGGTGCGGATGATCGTGGCCGGCGCGCCGCCGCCCACCTCGGTGGTGCAGCAGGTCGAGGAGCAGCTGGGCTGGGAGTTCATGCAGCTCTACGGCCTGACCGAGACCGCCCCGATCGTCACGGTCAACCGCTCGCGCGCCGAGTGGGACGCCCTGCCGCCCGCGGAGCGGGCCGAGAAGCTGGTGCAGGCCGGCGCCCCGGCACTGGGCACCCGGCTGCGGGTCGACCCCTCCGGCGAGGTGCTGGTGCGCTCCAACACCGTGCTGGACGGCTACTGGCGCCAGCCGGAGGCCAGCGCCGAGGCGCTGCGCGACGAGTGGTTCCACACCGGTGACGGCGGCACCCTCACCGACGGCCAACTGACCATCTCGGACCGGAAGAAGGACGTCATCATCAGCGGCGGGGAGAACGTCTCCTCGATCGAGGTGGAGGACTGCCTGTACAGCCACCCGGCGGTGGCCGAGGTGGCGGTGATCGGGGTGCCGCACGAGAAGTGGGGTGAGACGGTCAAGGCGCTGGTGGTCCTCCGGGAGGGCCAGGCGGCCGTCACCGAGGCGGAGTTGATCGCGCACTGCAAGCAGCGGCTGGCCGGGTACAAGTCGCCGACCTCGGTCGAGTTCCGGGACGTGCTGCCGCGGACGGCCACCGGGAAGCTGCAGAAGTTCCGGCTGCGGGAGCCGTACTGGAGCGGGCGGGAGCGTCAGGTCAACTAGGGCGTGGGATGCCCTAGGGTGGGGCGATATCTCTGCCTGTCGACCGGCTCGCCCTGGACCAGCTCGATGCCCACCTCGAGGCGCTCTGGCACGGAACGGACCTCCCGCCCACGGAGGTACCGGCCGACCTCGCCTCTGACGGTGCGGGCGAGCTCGTTCGCTGGGCCCTTGACCGGTTGCGGGCCGTGCCTCGCGAGCCGAGGGACGTCTTCGTCCGCGAGGTCGGGGGCCTGCTGGCGGAGTTCCGCAGCCGTCGCTGTCCCTGGAACGCGGCCCTGCGGCTGTTCGACGACGTCTACGCGTTCGCGGCGACCGGTCCTCGGCGGCACGAGGACTGGGCGCACGACGTTCTCGCCGTGCTGCACCAGGAGGTGTCCGATCCCCGTGGCTGGGTCCGGCTGGATCCGGACAGCACCAACACCGCGCGGCGTACGGTGCCGGCCTATCCCTTCGCTCCCCCGGCCGCGTCGGAGTTCCCCGAACGCCTGTACCGCCTGGACGCCGAGGCGGCGGTCACCGCTCTCGCCGTCATGGCGGAGGAGTGGTCGGGCCGGCCCCTCCCCGTCCGCTTCCGGCCGGACCGGGATGTCGTGCTGGCCGATGCCTGGACCCTGCTCGACCGGTACGGCCGCGCCGCGGCCTACTGGACCAACGCGACGGCCGCCGCCTCGGACCCGGCCACGGACTTCCTGGCGACGGGGCTCCAGGGCACCGACTCCCACGGTTTCCTCACCTCCGAGTACCTCAACGGTCTCGACCTCGGACGCGACCTGGGCCTGATCGCGGTGACCGACGACGAGGTGGGTGTTTTCTGGTCGTTCGAGGCGTACTGACGGTCGGAGGCCCGGTCGTAGGGCCGGGAGGGGACGTTCGCGGGGCCGGGCTGGTGGTGCCGGCAGGCCGGGGCTCACGGAAATGCGTCTTGACCCGGCCCTTGGGGCAGGGTCAACGCTGATGGTATGACGAACTCGAACACGATTCGCCCGGCCTGGAGTGGCATGTTGCCGGTGGAGGACACCGCGCTGGCCGTGACCGACACCGGTGGGGCAGGTACCGCTGTGGTCTACCTGAACGGTACCTTCGCCGGCCAGCGGCACTGGCGGCCCGTCATCGACGAGCTGGGGTCGGGGTGGCGACACATCTCCTACGACGAGCGGGCCCGCGGCAAATCGAAGAAGTCGGCGGACTATTCGTTCGAAGCCTGTGTCCGTGATCTCGACGCCGTCCTCACGGCGAGGCGGGTGGAGCGGCCGCTGCTGGTGGGCTGGTCCTACGGCGCGTTGCTCGGGGTGCGGTGGGCCGCTCGGAATCCGGGCCGCGTCGCCGGCGTGGTCGGGGTCGACGGCCCTTACCCGGTGGGCTGGACCGACGAGGCCGACCTGGAAAAGGTCCGGCAGCTGTTCCGTAAGTTCCGATGGGCGTTGCCGATGGCGCACCTCATCGGCAACGCCGCGCGGATGAGCGCCGAACAGCATGCCGAGATCAGCGTCGAGGCCCACAAACTCCACGCCGCCCTCGAACCGGTCCTCGACGGTGTGACCGTCCCGGTCCGGTACGTGGTCGCCTCGGGGGAGGCTTTCGGAAGCTCCGGTACTTTGCAGGAGGACATGCGCGCCACTCTCGGCCCGCTGCTCGCCCGCAACCCGAACCTCACGGTGAGCGCGAAGGTCGCCAGCAACCACGGCACGATCGTGCGCAAGGACTTCCGCGCCATCGCCGAGGCCGTCCGCGAGGTCGCCGCCCTCACCCGCGAGAGTCACTGATGGCCATGACCAGCGGTGTCACGACCGGCCAGGCGGCGGCTTTCGCCGGCGTCACGATCAAGACCATTCGCCACTACCACCTGCTCGGCCTGGTCGACGAACCGCGCCGTGACGGTTCCGGATATCGCCGCTACGGGTCGTCCGACCTGCTGCGGCTGGTCCAGGTCCGGACTCTGGCCGAGTCCGGCGTACCGCTGTCCGAGATCGGCGCCCTGCTCGACGCCGATCCGCAGCGGTTCGCCGCCGACCTGGCCGAGGTCAAACGGCGGCTGACCGAGCGGATCGAGGAGCTGACCGCGCGCCGCGACCTGCTGGACCGGCTCGCCAACGGCGACCGGGCCCTGCTGCCCGACCGGGCCTGCGCGTTGTTGGAGCGGGCCGCCGACCTCGGATTCACCCCGGACCAGGTGGAGACCTACCGCGAGGGCATGGTGCTGGCCAGGGCCCTGGTCCCCGACGGCTTCGACGACTTCCTCACCGAGGCCGAGCACGCCCTCGACGACACCCGGTTCGTCACCTTGAACAAGCAGTGCTGGGCCGCCAAGGACTGGGAACCCGACGACCCCCGCATCGAGGAACTCGCGACCGCCGTGGCCGACCGCTTCCTCGCCAACCCCGCGCTGCTCGCGATCCCGAATGGCCTCCAGGCCCGCACCGACGCCACCCGGTACGGCCTGCTCAACCACCACGGCGAAGACCAGGCACCGGCCATGGCCCAGCTGACCACGCTGGTCGAGACGAAACTGCGCTCCGCCGGCGTGGACATCCCCCACCAATAGCCGCAGCCCCGGAGTGGGCTGTCTGAGGGGCTGTCCGCGTGGTGGCTGTTCGGATGTTTCGGCTCGTGGCCGGTGTGTCTCGGCTCGTGGCCGGTCAGGGCGCCAGCCTGGCCTCAGCGCGTCCGGACCGGGCCGGGCGGGCGGGCGGACGCGTCCAGGAGGCCGGATTCGCGGGCCGCGAGGGCGAGTTCGGTGCGGTTGCGGACGCCGAGCTTGTGCATCGCGGACTTGAGGTAGCCGGTCACGGTGTTGCAGGTCAGGCCCAGGTGGGCGGCGATCTCCGGGTTGGTCCGGCCGGTCGCCGCCCAGCGCAGCACCTCGTGCTCACGTGGGGTCAACGGCCTTGCGGGGCCGGCCGGTCGGGGCTTCTCGCGGCTCCAGGCGGCGGCTCCGGCGAGCGCCCGGGTGGCCGTCGCGGCCAGCCTGCCGACGGCGGAGATCCGGACGTCCCCGAACGGCACCACGGCACGCAGTGAGGCGTACACCACGCCGTGCACGGTGCCGCCGTGCAGCAGCGGGACGGTGAGCATCGCGTACAGGTCCTCGGCGGTGACGGCCGCGTCGTAGTGGTGCGAAATGGTCGTCGCCGCACGGTAGTCGGGCACCCAGGTGGGTGCGCGCTCGGCCAGCGCCCGGCCGCCGAGGCCCAGGCCGGCCGGGACGGCGAGGTCGTGCAGCAGGTCGGCCCGGGTGCCCGCCCAGTGGCGCAGCACCATGCCGTCGCCGCTCCTGCCCCGCGTTCCGCTGGCGGGCAGCGGCTCGGGCACGCCGACCAGGCCGACGTCGGCGCCGCACTCGGCCACCACCCGGCGGGCGAGGTCGCCGAGCACGGCGTCCCGGACCAGCTCGGCGGCGCGCGCGGCGAGCTCGGGGTCATCGGGGTGCGCGGCGGCGAGGGTGTCCGGTCGCACGGCGTCGTCGCCGGGTCGCGCAGCGGTGAGGGTGTCCGCAGCCCTGGTCATCGCGGAATTGTCACACGTGGTGGGGCCGGTGGCGAGAGTCCTGACGTGCGTGTTTCTTGGAGTGGCGGGCATCGGCGCCGGGCTGGGCGTAGGGTGCGGCCGCGGACTACCGACGGGTAGCAACCACCTTGACTCGGAGGGGAAGCCGATGACCGACCCGAACGCCGTGGGCGACGTCCTGCACGGCCTGCTGGCCGACCTGCGGGCCGAGACCGCCGTCCTGGACGCGCTGGTGGCCGAACTGCCGGCCGACGGCTGGGCCGGGCCCACCCCGGCCGAGGGCTGGACGGTCGCGCACCAGATCGCCCACCTGGCCTGGACCGACGACTGGACCACGTTGGCCGCCCGCGACCCGGAGGGCTTCACCGCGGCGCGCGACAGCCGCTTCACCGCACTGCTGGCCGCCGGCACCGACCCGGTCGAGGCAGGCGCCCGGGAGGGCGCGGCCGCCGAGCCCGCCGAGCTGCTCGCCCGCTGGCGGGCCGGCCGGGAGGAGGTGCGGGCCGCGCTGGCCGCCGCCCCGGCCGACGCCCGGCTGCCCTGGTTCGGCCCGCCGATGAAGCCCGCCTCGATGGCGACCGCCCGGCTGATGGAGACCTGGGCGCACGGCCAGGACGTCGCGGACGCGCTCGGCACGACCCGGGAGCCCACCGCCCGGCTGCGCCACATCGCCCGCCTGGGCCTGCGCACCCTGGGCTTCGCCTTCACCGTGCACGGCCTGCCCGCCCCCGAGGCCCCGGTCCGGCTCGAACTGACCGCCCCCGACGGCTCCTCGTGGGTCTTCGGCCCGGCCGACGCGACGGACGTGGTGACCGGCCCGGCACTGGACTTCTGCCTGCTGGTCACCCAGCGCCGCCACCGCGACGACCTGGATCTCACCGCCACCGGCCCGGTCGCCACCGCCTGGCTCCCGATCGCCCAGGCCTTCGCCGGCGCCCCCGGCAAGGGGCGGACGGCAGCCTCCGGCGCCTGAACGGCCCGGGGCGGGTCTGTGCATAGACTGCGAGTCGGCCGAATGCACATACCGGAGGAGACACCGTGAGCTTCTACGAGCGGCACCGCGAATACGTCGAGGAGGTGTTGCGCACGGCCCCCGAAGGCGTCCGGGTCGAATGGTCCGGCGACACGCTGATCATGCAGGCGGCTCCGTCCAGCATTCACCAGCTGAACATCGGACTCGTCCAGCGGCAGTTCGAGCGCCATGTCCCGGACGGCTACATGTTCAGCGGCTACAGCGCGCTGACCACCCCCGACGTGACCAAGGAGCGCAACCCTGATCTGACCTACCTTCCGATCGCCTCCCTGGCCCGGCCGGGCGATACCACCCCCGCCGAGGAGGCCCTCATCGCGGTCGAGGTGGTCTCGCCGTCCAACCCGGGGAACGACTGGGTGGACAAGCTCCGCGACTACGCGGTGATGGGCATCCCGCTCTACCTGATCGTCGATCCGCGGGAGGGGGTGGTCACGCTGTTCTCCGAACCGAACCGCGACCGCTACCACGTGCGGCACGACCGGAAGTTCGGCGACGGCATGCGCATCCCCGATCCGTTCGACTTCGACCTGGACCTGAGCGGGCTCGTGCGCTACCCCGACTGAGTCGCGGAAGGGCTCACAGGCCGATCCGGAGTGGGGTGAGCCGGGTGGCGATCAGGTTGGTGGCGCCGCGGTCGCGTTCGATGTGGCCGTGGACCAGCAGGCCGGCCCGGTCCAGGGCGGTGCGGCGTTGGGACTCCCAGACCGGGCGGTTGCAGATCACGTTGATCAGGCCGGTCTCGTCCTCGAGGCTGAGGAAGAGCACCCCGCCGGCCGTCGGCGGGCGCTGCCGGTGGGTGACCAGGCCGCCGACCACCACCGCGGTCCCCGGTGGGACGTCCGGGAGTTGGTCGGCGCGGAGCGCGCCGCCGCGGTCCAGGTGGGCGCGCAGGTGCTGGAGCGGGTGGCTGGTGGCGGAGGTGCCGGTGGCCCACAGGTCGGCGATGGTCTCCTCGACCGGGCTCATGCCGGGCAGCTCCGGCGCCTCGGCGCCGGGCGTGGTGCCGGGCAGCAGTTCGGCCGAGATCCCCGCCAACGCCCCTGCGGCCCAGAGGGCCTGACGTCTCGTCAGTCCGAAGCAGTCGAAGGCGCCGGCCGTCGCCAGCGCCTCCAGGACGGGCGCGGGCAGGCCGGTGCGGCGGGCGAAGTCCTCCAGGTCGGCGTACGGCTGTCCGGCCGCGATCGCCTCGGCCTGCGGAGTGCCGATGCCGCGCACCGTCTCCAGGCCGAGCCGGATGGCGGGTTGCGGGCGGCCGGCGGTCAGCGGCGGCTTGGGGGTCGGGCCCCGGTACGGTTCCAGGGTGGGGCGCGGGCCGCTGGCGTTGACGTCCACCCCGCGCACCCGGACGCCGTGCCGCCGCACGTCCGCGACCAGGCTGAGCGGGGAGTAGAAGCCCATCGGCTGGTTGGCCAGCAGGGCGCAGGTGAAGGCCGCCGGGAAGTGGTACTTGAGCCAGGCGCTGGCGTACACCAGGTAGGCGAAGCTGATCGCGTGGCTCTCCGGGAAGCCGTAGTTGGAGAAGGCCTCGATCTTGCCGTAGACGTCCTCGGCCACCTCGGGCGGGATGCCGCGCTCGGCCATCCCGGTGAGCAGCCGCTCGCGCAGCCGGGCGACCCGCTCGTGCGAGCGCTTGGCGCCCATCGCCTGGCGCAGCCGGTCGGCCTCGGAGGGCGTGAACCCGGCGCAGTCGATGGCGAGTTGCATCATCTGCTCCTGGAACAGCGGCACCCCGAGGGTCTTGCCGAGGGCGTTCTCCATCAGCGGGTGGGGGCAGCCGGCCGGCTCCACCCCGGCGCGGCGGCGCAGGTACGGGTGGACCGAGCCGCCCTGGATCGGGCCGGGGCGGATCAGCGCGACCTCGACCACCAGGTCGTAGAAGTGGTCGGGCTTGAGCCGGGGCAGGGTGGCCATCTGCGCCCGGGACTCGACCTGGAACACGCCCACGGTGTCGGCGCGGCGCAGCATCGCGTACACGCCCTTGTCGTCGTCCGGGATGGTGGCCAGGTCGTAGCGCAGGCCGTGGTGTTCCGCGACCAGGTCGCAGGCGTCGTGCAGCGCGGCGAGCATGCCGAGGCCGAGCAGGTCGATCTTCACCAGTCCGGCGCCGGCGGTGGACTCCTTGTCCCACTGCAGCACGGAACGCCCTGGCATCCGGGCCCACTCGGTCGGGCAGATCTCCCCGATCGGCTCCTTGGTGAGCACCATGCCGCCCGAGTGGATGCCCAGGTGCCTTGGCAGGCCGTGGAGTTGGCCGGCGAGCGAGAGCACGTCGGCGGGGATGACGGCGTCCGCGCCGGGGGCGGAGCGGAAGTCGGTCTGCCGGCTGAAGGCGTCCACCTGGCCCTGCGGGTAGCCGAGCACCCGGGCGGCGTCGCGGATCGCCAGCCGGGGCCGGTAGGTGATCACGTTGGCGACCTGGGCGGCGTGCTCGCGGCCGTAACGGCGGTAGACGTACTGGATGACCTCCTCGCGGCGGCGGTTCTCGATGTCCAGGTCGATGTCGGGCGGGCCGTCCCGGGCGGTGGAGAGGAAGCGCTCGAACAGCAGCTTGTAGTGGATCGGGTCGACGGCGGTGATCCCGAGGGCGTAGCAGACCGCCGAGTTGGCGGCCGAGCCGCGGCCCTGGCACCAGATGTCCTGGGCTCGGCAGAAGTCCACGATGTCGTGCACGATCAGGAAGTAGCCGGCCAGGTCGAGGTCCTCGATCACGTCCAGTTCCTTGGCGAGCTGGCGGCGGGCGGCGGCGTTGCCGGGGCCGAAGCGGGCCGGGCCGCCGGCCGCGACCAGGGCGCGCAGGTGGCTGATCTCGGTCTCGCCCTCGGGGACGGGGTAGCCGGGCAGTTCCGGGTCCAGCTTGGCGAAGTCGAAGGCGCAGGCCCGGCCGAGTTCGGCGGTGGCCCGCTGCACGCCGGGGAAGCGGGCCAGTCGGGCGGCCATCTCGCGGCCCGAGCGCAGGTGCGCGGTGCCGGCCGCCCGGGTCCAGCCGGCCGCCTCCTGCAGGGTGCGGCGCTCGTGCAGGGCTGCCAGGCTCTGCGCGAGGCGGCCCTGGGCGGGGCCGGCGTGGTGGGCGTTGGTGGAGGCGACGGTGGGGAGCCGGAGCTCGGCGGCGAGCGCGGCGAGGGCGTCGTTGCGCCGGTCGTCACCGGGCAGCCACTGGTCGATCAGCTCGACGTGGACGTTCTCGCGGCCGAACGCCTCGGTGAGGGTGCGCAGTTGCCGCTCCGCTTCGTCCCGGTCGGGCAGCGCGGCCGGGACCCGGCCGAGGCGGCAGCCGGTGAGCACCGCCCAGTGGCCGTCGTGCGCCCCGGCCAGCGTGGCGAAGTCGTACGCCGGGCGGCCCTTGGCGCCACCGGCCAGTTGGGCGGCGGCGATCGCGGCGGACAGGCGGCGGTAGCCGGCCGGGTCGCGGGCGAGGACCAGCAGGTGCTCGGTGTCGCCTTCGCGGCTGATCGTCAGTTCGGCGCCGAACGCGGTGGCCACGCCCGTCCCCCGGGCGGCCTCGGCCAGCCGGACGGCGCCGTACAGGCCGTCGTGGTCGGTGATCGCCAGGGTCTCCACGCCCAGCCGGGCCGCCTCGGCGACCAGGTCCTCCGGGTCGCTGGCGCCGTCCAGGAAGCTGAAGGCGGAGTGGACGTGCAGTTCGGCCCAGGGTTCTTCGGGGTCGGGGTTCTCGGACCTTACGGACTCCGTTGGGACGGCAGGGGGTTCCTCGATGTGGCGGCGCAGCGGGACGACCGTGCGGTCCGGCGCGGCGCCGGTCATCCGGCGGTGCAGTTCGCTCCAGGGGAGGGTGGGGTGGCTGGTGAAGCCCATCGGGGGTTGCCTCGTCGTTCTCGTGCTCGTCCTGCTCCCCCCTGCTGCGGGTTCTCGGGCCGCTAGTCGTAGCCGGCCTCCAGGTACCACGCACCCCCCTCCACGGTGAGCAGCAGCGCCCGGCCGCCGTCCACCACCATCTGGAACCGCGCCCGGCGGCGGGCGAGCGACTGGTCCCACCAGTACTCGACCGCCGGCCAGGGACCGGTCCAGCCCGCCACCCGCTCCTCCCGGCCCCGGACCACGACCAGGGCCGGCCGGGCCGACACCCCCGCCCGGCCGTCCACCGTGACCGGCCGCCCGTCCTCGTCCAGCACCCGCACCGGCGCCGGTTCGCGCAGCACCACGGCCGGCCAGAGGTCCGCCGACCGCTCCGCCAGCCGCCCCGGCCAGGGCGCGTCGGCCGGGGCCGCCGCCTCGTACGGCTCGCCCCACGGCACCCTGACCTGCTGCTCGCCCGGGCCGCGCCCGCCGGCCGGCTCGATCCGGCGCAGCCCGGCGTGCCCGAGCACCGCCTGCACCCGGGCCACCGCGCGCTCCACCCGGTCGTCCGCGACGGCCTGGCCCCACAGGGCGAGCTGGCGGCCCTGGTCCGGGGAGAGGCCGTCGGGGGCGAGCCGGAGCAGGGTGAAGCCGTGCTGGCCGTACTGGCTCTGCCGGCTCTGCTGGCTCTGCTGGCTCTGCTGGCCGCCCGCGAAGGTGCCCATGCCCTGCCAGGCCTGGAGCTGCCAGCGGACCCGCTCGGCCAGCGCCGTCGCGGACAGCCGGCCCTCGTGCCGCCACAGCCGCGAAGCCGTCCGACCGTCCGCGCAGGCCACCTCGACGGCCACCCGGCGACAGGTCAGCCCGGCCCCGGCCAGCCGCTGGTGCAGCTGCTCGGCGAGCGTGCGGGCGACGAACACCAGCGGCTCGGTCAGCGGCTCCGGCGGGTCGAAGCGCTGCTCGACGGCGAGGTCCGGCTCCTCGTCACGCGGCACCAGCGGCCGCGGCTGCAGGCCGCGGGCCAGCCGGTGCGCGACCGTTCCGGCCGGGCCGAAGCGGTCCGCGACGGCCTCGGGCGGCAGCGCGGCGAAGGCTCCGACGGTGGGCAGGCCGAGCCGTCCGAGCAGTTCGGCCAGCGCCTCGTCGCCCAGCGTGCCCACCGGGTACGGGGCGAGGAATTTCGCCGTGCGGCCGGCGGGGACCAGCACCCCGGCGCGGGCGGCGAGCACGGCGGCGAACAGGCCGTCGGCCACGCCGATCTGGGCGTGGGGGGTGGTCGGAGGTTCGGTGCCGGACTCGGCCCCTGGTGCCGTCACCGCGCCGGGGACGGCGTCCGGGACGGGCGGCCGCCCGAGGGCGTCCGTCACCGCCGTGCCGACCAGGGCCGCCAGTGCCTCCTCGCCGCCGAAGTAGCGGCCCGGGCCCTTCACCGGGATGGCGCACAGGCCCGGGCGGATCACCTCCACCCGGGGCGTGAACGCCTCCACCGCCGCGACCACCGGCTCGAAGCGGCGGGCCTCCGCCTCCGGGTCGCGGTCGCGCAGCTCCAGCTCCGGGCAGAGCCGCTGGGCCAGCTTGAGCCGCTGCCCCTGCCGCACCCCGGCCGCCCGGGCGCCCGCCGAACAGGCGAGGATCCGCCCGCCCTCGGTCACGGCCACCGGATCGTCGCCGGTGACGGCCACCACCGGCCAGTCCGGGCACCAGACCACCAGCACCCGGGGGGTCCGGTCGTCGCCGGGCGTGGCCGGTGGGGGAGGTGTGGTCGGCGTGGTCGGCATGTCAGACCACCGCCGCCACGAGTGGTGCCGCCGCTGCCATCGGTTCCACCGGTCCGGCGACGGGCTGCGGCTGCGGCTGCTCCCGGACCGGACGCTGCTGGATCGGCTGCTCCCGGACCGCACGCACCGCGCCGTGCTCGTCCGGCAGCCAGAGCCGGGCCGTCCGGCCGCGCACCGCCGAACCGCGGCCCTCGGCCACCACCTCGACCTGCCGTCCGGCGAGCTGTCCGTAACCGTCCCCCAGCCCGAACCAGCGCCCGGACCGCACCCCCAGCCGCAGCACCGCGCCCGGCCACGGCCCGGCCACCAGCAGCACGCAGCCGCTGCGCCGCAGCACGGCGGCCAGCCGGGTGGCCAGCTTCGGGGGCACCGGCCCGTCCGGGCGCAGCATGATCAGTTCGACCGCGCCGGCCAGCACCGACACCACCTCGGGCCAGTGCGTCCCCGGGTCGTCCGCGACCAGCAGGCGGCGCAGGTCCAGCCCGTATCCCTCGGCGGCGGCGAGCCCGAGGTCCGGCAGCCCGACCGCCGCCGCCCAGCCGCCCTCGGTCTCCCGCACCCCGGCGGCCAGGGCCAGCAGCAGCCCGGCGTCCCCGCCCGCGACCGACACCGCCGTGCCCCGCCGCAGTCCGCCGTCCGGCAGCACCTCCCGCAGCCCGGGCACCACCGGCACCAGTCCACGCACCGTCGCCGCCTGCCCGTCCTCGGACGCGGCAGCCGTCAACGCCACCGGCCGCAGCACGGGGCGTTCGGACTGCTCGGCGGCAGATTCGAAAACAGATTCGAAAACGGGCACAGCCCCAGGATCGAACATTCGTTCGCAAAGATTCAAGTCCGCCCCAGCGACCCGATCCGTCACGCTCCGTGTACCCCGCCCCGGCGAAGGCTGCGCGCCGACACGGGACTCCCACGTGCCAGCCCGGCGGCATCGACGTCGTCCATGACTTCGGACGCTTCCGTCCCGTCGGGGGCGGCCCGGCGCTGCCAAAATCGGTGGACAGGTCCCCGGTGGTCAACAGACTGATCCCATGACGGTGACTGACGACAAGGACGACCTGCGGATCTACGTCCAGGACGCCCGTGACGCCCTGCTGTGGAAGCTGGACGGCCTTTCCGAGTACGACCTCCGGCGGCCGCTCACTCCCACCGGAACCAACCTGCTGGGACTGGTCAAGCACGTCACCGGGGCCGAGGCGCTGTACCTCGGCGAGACCTTCGGGCGCCCCTTCCCCGAACCGGCCCCGCTGTGGATCACCGGCACCGCCGAACCGAACGCCGACCTGTGGGCCCGTGCGGACGAGAGCACCGAGGAGATCCTCGGGCGCTACCGCCGGGTCTGGGCGCACTCGGACGCCACCATCGAGGCACTGCCGCTGGACGCGATCGGCCGACTCCCGTTCGGTGACCGCCCGAAGCAGACCCTGCACCGGGTGCTCGTCCACGTGATCGCCGAGACCCACCGACACGTCGGCCACGCCGACCTGGTCCGCGAACTCATCGACGGCGCCACCGGCCAGCGCTCCGAAGGCGCCAACACCGCCCCCGGCGACGCCACTTGGTGGCAGGCCCATCACGACCGCGTGGAACGGGCCGCCCGGCAGGCCGGCGGGCTCATCTGACCTCGGGAGCGCTGTGCGGGAGATTCGTAGGGTGGCGGGCGTGGCGAGCGTGGAGCAAGGGGTCGGGACGGCCGTCCGGTGCGGGGAGTGCGGGGGTGTCGCCGTTCGGAGCATCGGCCAGTTCCTGAACGGTGGACGGGAGTTGCGGTGGGACGCCGAGCTGCACTGCCCGTCCTGCGACCACTACATGTGCGAGCACTCGAGCCCGGAGGCGATGCTCGAGGACGACCGCGCGGCGCTGCTGGCCGCCCACGGGCCGGCCCGGCTGCGGCTCTCCGGGCCGCTCGACGATCCGGTGGCGGCGCTGCGGGTGCTGCGGGAGGGGGCCGGGGTGCCGATTCAATCGGCTCGTGAACTTCTGGACGAGCTATTGGAGTTCGGGTTGAGCGGGACGGCCGTCGAGATGGCGTGGTGGCGGATGCGGCTGGGTGAGCGGGGTGTCGCGGCGGAGGTCGAGGACGGCTTCGGGCGGGCCTACCGGTACGTGGGTCCACCGGAGCTGCAGGAGTTGGCGACGGGTGGCGACCGGATCGGCCAACCGGCCCGTACGGAGGGCGAGTTCGCCGCCTGGGTGGACGAGCGGACGGCGGCGGAGCTCGCGGAGCCGTTCACCTTCGTGGTCGACCTGGGTGGGGCGCTGCGGCTCGCGCCGCGCCGCAGTGAGCATGTCGCCTGCGCAGGAGGGGAGTTGGTGCTGAGCGCCGGGGAGATCGGGTTCCGGCGCTCGGGCGGCGCGGGTTGGGAAGTCCGGACGGTCAGCAACCTCTCCACCGGCTACTGCCCGGACGTCGTCTCCTGGCCCGCCGTTGCCGCCGCCCTCGACCGGCTCGGGCTGCCGCACCCGGGCGGCTTCACGCAGGCGGTGGTGTTCCGCCGCTGCCCGGACTGCGGGCAGTGCGGCATCGTCCGGGAGGGGCACTACGTCTGCGTGTTCTGCGACGCGGACCTGCCGGAGCGGTGGAACGTGGACGATCGGGTGCTGCCGTAAGGGCCGGACGTCGGCCCGCCGTGGCGCTGTCGGGTCGGCCCGCTAGGGTCTGGTGGGTCAAGGGGGCGGAACGGTGAAGGGCGGGGCACGTGGGGTGGGTGCGGGTGGCCGGGGTTCCGGGCGGGGTGGTGCACGAGGGGAGCCGGGAGTTCCTGGTGCGGGAGGGGCTGCCCGCCGCCGGGGCGTTCCTGGACTTCGGGGCGCTCGACGGCGGGTCGCTGAGCGCCTTCCCGACCGCCGGGGCGGAACGGCTGTTCGTCCTCGGGGAGACGGACTACTGCACGCCCTTCGCCGCCGTCGGCAACCTGGTGCTGCTGGACGGGACCACCGGCGAGGTGTTCCTGGGCAACGGCGGCCCCCGGCGGGATCCACTGGCCTCCGGCCTCGCCGCGCTGGCCGCGCTGGTCCGGGAGGTCGACGCGGTGGGCGAGGCGGCCCGGCGGCCGGAGGCGCTGGACGGGCGGCGCGGGCCCACGGTGGTGGCCGAGGTGATGGCGGGGGCCGAACGACGGATGCGGGAGATCGATCCCCGGCTGTTCGAGGGCGACGCCCCGCCCGCGCACTGGGGGACGGCGCTGCTGGTGCGGGCACTGGGCTGGGGTGCGCTGCCCGGCGGGCCGGACGGGCCCGCGTACCAGGTCGGCGCGGAGCTGGTGGCCGAGCTCGCGGCGCTCACCGACGAGGACGGCGGAGCGGGCCGGGTGCACCGGTTCCGGCCGGAGGAGCTGCCCGCCGCACTGGTGCACGAGCCGACCCGGCGGCTGCTCACCGAGGTCGGGCTGCCGCTCGGCGGGGCGATGTTCGGGGTGTGCGAGGAGCCGCTGGTCACCATGGCGGAGGCGTACCCGGAGTACTTCGACGGCGAGGAGGAACGCCCGTACCAGCGGGACTTCCTCGCGCTCGGGGACTGGCCGACCGACCTCCCGATCGCCCTCGACGGCACCACCGGCCGGCTCGAACTGCCGGACTGGTACGACGACGGCCAGCCCGAGGCCTACCTCAACCGCGACCTGTCCGCCCTGCTCTACGCGCTGTGGACGTACGAGCGGCTGCGCGCCGAGTGGGACCGCTGGGACTACGGCCGGGGCTGGGAGACCTGGGCGGTGTTCGACCCTCAGTCGCTGCTGAGCACCGTGGTGGACCGACTGGTCGAGGGCGTCGACCCGGAGGCCTTCGCCTCGCCCGGCCGCTCCTGGCGGCTGCTCGCCGAGGACGGGCACCTGGGCGGGTTGCTGGGCTGAGCGGGTGCGCGGGTGAGCCGACGAGCCGGTGAGCCGACGAGCCGGTGAGCCGACGAGCCGACGAGCCGCGCCCGGTCGGGGCCGCCGCGCCGGTACGCTGCCCCGGTGACGAACATCCGTACGGCGGTCGGGCGAAGACGGACGATGCTCCTCGGCATCGGCGCCGCGCTCTCCCTCGCCTCGGCGGGCACGCTGTACGCCCTGCTGTACGTACGGTCGCTGGACTACGGGGAGCGCTGCGAGCGCGGCCTGGTCTCGGGCGGTGGACGGCTGCTGGAGACGGGCGCGTCCTGGCTGCCGCCGGACGCCTGGTGCCGGTTCGAGGACCGGAGTCTGTCCACCACCCCGTTCTGGGCGCTGCTGCTGTTCTACACGCTGCTGACCGTGGTGGTCTGGTCGGTCACCGCGCTGGTGCGCACCCTTCGTCCGGGCCCGGACCCGGGACTGGACTGGCAACCGGGGCACGGCGTCGGTCCGGGCTGGTAGGCGCGCCGAGCGGCGCCTCGGGCGGTCGGCGGCGGGTGCGCAGCGGGGACAGGTAGACCGGCAGGAAGGCGGTCGCGAGCAGCGCCCCACCGAGCCAGAGCGTGGTGTGCAGGCCGAGGAGTTCGCCGAGCAGCCCGGAGATCGCGGAGCCGACCGCGAGCGCGCCGAAGAGCAGGAAGCGGAAGGTGGCGTTCATCCGACCGAGCAGCGGGTCCGGAGTCATCCGCTGGCGCAGGCTCACCCCGAGCACGTTGTCCATGCCGGTCTTCAGCGAGGCCAGCAGCCACCCCGCCCCGGCCAGGAACAGCCAAGGCCCGCCGCCGATCAGGGGCACCAGCAGTCCGGCGGGCGCCAGGCACAGGCCCGCCAGCGCGAGGGTGCGGCCGTCACCCAGCCGGGCGGAGACCGGGCGGGCGCAGCGCGAACCGAGCAGGATGCCGACCCCGCCGACCGCCCAGAACAGGCCCAACGCCCCGGCGGGAAGGTGCAGTTCCCGCACGAACAGCACCGGGAGCAGGGTGTTGACCAGCTGCGATCCGAGGTTGTTGAGGGCGGCGGTGACGGCCAGTGCGCGCAGCTCCGGGGCGCCGAGGACGTGCCGCAGGCCCTCGGTGATCTGTGCGCCGAGGCCGGGGGCGGGGGTGGAGCCCGGGTTGGGGCCCGGGGCGGGGGTGGGATTCGGAGTGCGGCGCAGCGCGGTCAGTCGTAGTGCCGAGCCGAGGTGGCTGAGCGCGGTCACGACGATCGCGAACGGCGCGGTGAGCAGTTGGACCAGGATCCCGCCCGCGCCGCGTCCGGCGACGTTGCCGACCGCCATCAGGCCGACCACGGCGGTGTTCGCGTCCACCAGGTGTTCGCGGCCGACCAGTCCGGGCAGCACGCTCTGTGCGCCGACGTCGAAGAAGACCGTGGCCCCGCCGGTGAGCAGTGCGACCGCGTACAGCTGCCAGAGGGTGAGCCCGCCGAACCACCAGGCGAGCGGCACGGAGGCGTAGAGCACGGCCTTCACCAGGTCGGCGACGATCAGGACGCGGCGGTGGCGCATCCGGTCGACCCAGGCGCCGGCGGGCAGGCCGATGAGCAGGAAGGCGAGGGTGCTCAGGGTGCCGAGCAGGCCGGACTGTCCGGGGCCCGCGTCGAGTGCGACGACGGCCACCAGGGGGACGGCGACGTAGCCGACGTTGGTGCCGAGTTGGGTGAGGGCGGTAGCGGCGAAGAGGACGCGGAAGTCGGGGAGCCGCCAGAGGGAGTCGGAGCGCATGGTTCGTTTTCGGTCGGTGATCACGGGTTGGTCGGTGGCGCGGGTTGGTCGGTGGCGCGGCGGCTCAGTAACTCGGTGAGCAGGGGAACGACGGCGCGGGGCTTCGGCCGGTGCTTCACCAGGAACACTCCGACGAGGACGACGACCGTCCCGGCGACCGCCCGTACGGTCAACTGCTCGCCGAGGACCAGGGCGCCGAGCGCGGTGGAGACGACGGGGAGCAGGTAGCCGACGGTGGCCGCGCTGGTGGGGCCCTCGGTGGCGATCAGACGGTAGTTGAGGTGGAAGGTGAGCCCGGTGCAGGCGACGCCGAGGACGGTGACGGCAGCCAGGCCGAGCGGGTCGGCGCCCGCGAACGGGTTCAGCGGGCCGACCGTGGGCAGGGCGACCGCGCTCAGTCCGGCGGCGGCGGTGAGCTGGGCGGCGGACAGTGCGAACGGGGCCGGGCCCGTCCCGGTGAGTGCCCTGGCCATGTAGGCGAAGGCGACCGCGTAGCTCGCGGCCGCGCCGAGCAGCGCGAGCGCCCCGGGGACGCTGAGGCCGCCGCTCTCGCGCCACGGGGCGAGGATCACCAGCACTCCGGCGAAGCCGACCAGGAGGCCGGTGAGGCGCAGCGGGTGGTACGACGACGGGCCACGGGTTTCGGTGTCGGTGGCTCGGTCGGTGTCGGTGTCGGCGGTTCGGTCGGTGCGAGCGGTTCGGTCAGCGTCGGCGGTTCGGTCGGTGCGAACGGCCCGACCGGTGCCGAGGACTCGTTCGGTGCCGAGGGCGAGGCCGATCAGCAAGGACCAGAGCGGGGTCGTCGCGTGCAGCACCCCGGCCGTGCCGGAGCCGACGCTGCGTTCGCCGTACGCGGTGAGCAGGAACGGCAGGGCGTTGCAGAAGAAGGCGGCCACGGCGAGCCGCCACCAGAGCGCGCCGCCGCGCGGGAGGCGTTGGCGGGCGGAGCGGGCGAGCAGCAGTAGGACGGCGGCGCCGAGGGTGGCGCGCAGCACGGTGATCTGCACCGGGGTGAGCCCGTGTTGCAGCGCGATCCTGATCCAGAGGAAGCCCGAGCCCCAGAACAGGGCAAGGACGGCCATCCGCAGCACGGGGTGCCTTTCCGGTCGGTGGTGGACGGGGTGTCGGATGACGATCGCGCGGAGGGATCAAGTAGCACAAGCGAAAAGTTCTTCATGATGTTTAAGCTGGACTGCATGAATGCCTCGCTCGACGTCCGCCGGATGCAGGTGCTGCGAGCCGTCGTCGACCACGGCTCGGTGAGCGCGGCCGCCGCCGCGCTCGGCTACACCCCGTCCGCCGTCAGCCAGCAAGTGGCGACGCTGGAGCGGGAGACGGGGACGGCCCTGCTGGAGCGGATCGGGCGGGGCGTGCGGCCGACGGCCGCCGGGCTGCTGCTCGCCGGTCACGCGGCGGCCATCGACCGGCAGGTCGCGGAGGCGGGTGCGGCACTGGCCGACCTGCGAGCCGGGCGCAGCGGCAGCCTGGCCGTCCGCTACTTCGCCACCGCCGGGGCCACCCTGGTGGCCCCGGCCATTGCCGCCTTCCGCCGGGAGTATCCGGGCGTGCGGCTCGACCTGGGCCTGACCGAATCGACGGACCAGCTCGCCGAGGTACGGGCCGGCCGGGCCGACCTGGCCGTGGCGTTCTGGTCCGAGGAGGCCCCGGCCGGCCTGCGGTTGGTGCACCTGCACGACGATCCGTACCGCGCCGTACTGCCCCGGGGGCACCGGCTGGCCGCGCGGCGCGTGCTGGACCTGGCCGAGCTGGCGGACGAGCCCTGGGTGGGCGCCGAACTGCCCGGGCCCTGCCGGAGCCTGGTGCACGACGCCTGCGATGCGGCCGGGTTCCGTCCGGCGGTCGCGGTGGACGGCGCGGACTACCTCACCGCGCAGGGCTTCGTCGCGGCGGGGCTGGGGGTCGCGCTGCTTCCGGAGCTCGGCCTGACGCAGCGACACCCCGGTGTCACGGTGTGCCGGGTGCGCGGCCCGGAGCCGGTCCGTACGCTGCACGCCGCCGTGCGGGAGGGCGCCTGGGGGCAACCGGTGCTCGGGGCCATGGTGGAGGCGCTGCGGTCGGCGGCGGAAGCAGCGGGGTCGGTGCCGTAACCGGCGCGGGGGTGCGGTGGGGGCGGTGGCGCGGTGAGTGCGGTGGTGCGGTGGGCTTGAAGCTGCCGCAGCGGCAGCTTCTACCGTCGTGACCAGGGCCGGAGGAACCGGCCCTGGTCGAGCGAACGTGCGCGCTGGCGCGGAACCCAGCACTTGGAAGCGCAGAACCTGGGAGAGGAGACGGCAGATGGCCTGGCCGATCGCGGAGGTCGCCCGGATGTCGGGCGTGACCGCCCGGACCCTGCGGCACTACGACGAGATCGGGCTGCTGTCCCCGGCCTGGATCGGCTCCAACGGCCACCGCTACTACGAGGAAGGGCAGTTGCTGCAGCTGCAGCAGATCCTCGTCCTGCGGGCGCTGGGCGTGGGGCTGGCCGAGATCGCCCGGATCATCGGCGACCAGGTGGACGAACTGGAGTCCCTGCGGGGCCACCACCGTCGGCTGGTCGCCGAGCGCGACCGGCTCGATGCCCTGGCCACCACCGTCTCGCGCACGATCGCCGATCTGGAACGCTCCCGGAAGGACGGCACACCCATGACCAGCATCAACCGGCCCGAGAACCTGTTCGAGGGGATCCAGCCCGCCGACGTCGACGCCAGCCTGCGCGACTTCCCCGAGCACGCCGAGGCCGCCCGACGCGCGACCGCCGCGATGACCCCGGCCGAGATGGAGGCCGGCCAGCGCGAGCGGACCGCGCGGATGGTCCGCCTGGCGGAGCTGATGGTGGCTGGCCACCCGGCCGGCTCCGAGCCCGCGCAACACCTGATCGACGAGGAGTACCAGCTGCTCAGCGGGCTCCGGACGGTCCCGGTGGAGGACTACCTCGCCATCGCGCGCTCGTGCACGGAGAACGAGCAGTGGAGCGCCGCGTACGAGGCCATCGCCCCGGGGCTGGCCGCCTACCAGCGCGCCGCCATGGAGGCGTACGCGGAGGCACGGCTCTCCTGAGCCGGGCGGGGCCCGTGCTCCCGGTGGTCCTCCGACCGGGTGGCCGGGCCCCGCACCGCTGCTCCTCCTCCCCTGCCGCCCGCGGCCTCCGCCGCCGACCGCTGGCCGCCGTCACTCCGTCCGTAGCGCCGTGACCGTCCGGGTGCGGGCGGCCCAGGTGGCGGGCAGCAGGGCCCCGAGCAGGGCCAGCACCAGGCCGCCGAGTATCAGCGGCCCCACCACCGACGGGGTGAACACCGTGAGGTCCACGTCCGGCACCCCGATCCCGGCGGCGTGGGCCATCGCGGGCATGACCAGGTGGTGCACCGCGATCCCGATCGGCACCCCGATCAGCCCGGCCACCAGTCCGCTGCCGCAAACCGAGGTGAGCACCATGCCCACGGTCTGCCGGGGCGACATCCCGAGCGCCTTGAGCACCCCGAGGTCGTGCACCCGTTCCCGGGTGTCCAGCAGCACCGTGTTGAGCACCCCGAGTCCGGCCACCACGGAGAGCAGCAGGGTGAGCGTGCCCGCCAGGGTGTTCATCGCCAGCACCACGATGTTGATGTGATCCTGGCCGGGGTCGGCGCTCAGCCCCATCGGCGAGACGGCGGAGTCCAGCCCGTCGGCGTAGGTCTTCGCGTCGGTTCCCGGGGTGAGGTCGATGTGGAAGGAGATCGCCTCGGCGTGGATCGCGCCGCCGAGCGGCTCCAGCGAGGACCGGTCCAGGAACACCACGTCCTCGGTGGTCAGGACCTCACCGCTGATCTTCGCCGGGGTGCTGCGCCCGTGGTCGGTGAGGGTGACGGTGTCACCCACCTTCGCCTGGTTGGCCCGTAGGAAGGCCGCGCTGACCGCCACCTCGCCGGGGCCGTGGAACCAGCGGCCCTCGACCAGTTGGAAACCGCTCCAAGTGGGGTCGCCGGTGAAGGCGACCAGCTGGGAGCGCCCGGTGTTCCCCGCGACGGTGGCCCGGACCGGCACGCTGCTGTACCAGGCCCGGGTGCCGGGCCGGGACTCGATCGCCTTCACCACGGCCGCCTCGTCCACGTGATCGACGGGCTTGGAGCCGTCCATCGGGGCCTGGACCAGGACCTTGCCCGCGCGGTCGGCCGTCAGCCCGTCCTGGAGGGAACCCAGTGAGAGCGTCAGACCGACGCACAGGGTGACCCCGACCGTGCCGAGCACCACCGCGGCGGCGGTGGTCGCCGAGCGGCCCGGTCGGTTCAGTGGGGACGCCAGCCCGAGGCTGAGGGCGCGCGGCACCGGCAACCGGCTGATCAGGTTCTGCACCCGGGCCGGCAGGCCCATCGCTCCGGCCCGGCCCGCCGCTCCCCCGGCGGCCGCCCGCTTGGCCCCCGGCGCCGTCCGGCCGACCGCGAGCGCCTCCACCGTACGCAGCCGTCCCGCCCGCAGCGCGGGCACCAGCGCGGTGCCGGCCACCGCGCCCAGGGCCGCCACCGCGACCACCGCGTCCACCCACGGCGGGATGCCGAGCAGCCCTCCGCGCAGTGCCTTGTGGGCCATGCCGAGCACGGGGACGGACAGCAGGTTGCCCCCGAACACGCCGAGTACGGTGCCGACCCCGGCGGGGATCAGTGCCTGGCCGACGTAGGCGCGTGCCACCTGGGCCGGGGTGAAGCCCAGGGACTTGAGGATGCCGATCCGCCGGGTGGCGGCGCTCACCGCGCCGCTGACCACGACTCCGATGATCAGCACCGACATGGCCAGACCGAGCACCCCGAAGGCCGTGACGAACGGGACGAAGGTCGAGGCCGTCCGGTTGGCCTCCTCCCGGGCCGGTCGGTTGGTGGTCGCCTCGGTGATCGCACCGCTCGGCACCGCGGCGGCGATCGCCGCGTGGTCGGCCGCCACCTCGGCGTCGCTGCCGGCGCGGGCGAAGCGGTAGAGGTACTGGGCGGCGGGCGTCGTACCCGGTGCGGTCAGGCCGGCCACCTGCTCGGGGGCGACCCAGCCGTCCGCGCTCCAGGAGACCGAGGCGGCCAGGCCGACGACCTTGAGCGTCGGATGGCCGGGCAGGTCCGGGAACTGCACGCTGTCGCCGACGGCCAGCGGGGAGTGCCCGTCCAGGAACACCACCTCGCCGGGGCCGGAGATCCAGCGGCCCCTGGTGATCCGCAGGTCGTCCATCGGGCCGTTCTGGGCGCGGCCGACCAGTGTCATCGGCGGCAGCAGGCTGCCGGCCGGCGGGATCTCGGTGTCCGGGCCGGAACGCGGCTGGAGGGTGAGCGCCGGGTAGGGGCCGGCCGAGGCCGTCACCCCGGGCGCGTGCGCGGCCGCGGCGAGCTGGGCGGGGCTGGCCCTGGTCTGGTCGTACAGCACGTTGAGGTGCGCGCCGTGCTGGTCGCTGAACGAGCGTTCGTACGGGGCCTGGGCGGCGACCACCAGCCCGAGGGCGAGGATGCACGCCGTCACCGACATCATCGTGGTGAGCACCATGACCAGGGTCTGTACCCGCTTGCGGCCGACCCCGGCCCGGACCACCTTGCCCATCGCGGTCATGCGCCCACCCCTCTCCGGCCACCGGTCACCGGCACCGCCGCCGTGTCCCGCACCAGCCGGCCGTCGAGCAGCTCGATCGTCCGGTCGGCGCAGGCCTCGGCGAGCGCGGTGTCATGGGTGACCAGCAGGATCGTCTGGCCCTCCTCGTTGAGCTGGCGGAGCAGGTCGCGGACGTCGGCCGCGGAGGCCGTGTCCAGTGCTCCGGTCGGCTCGTCGGCCAGCAGCAGCGGCGGACGGTTCATCAGCGCCCTGGCCACTGCGACGCGCTGGCGCTCGCCGCCGGAGAGCCGGCCGGGGAAGGCCTTGGCGTGCCGGGCCACCCCGAGCCGCTCCAGCAGCTCCGCGGCCCGGGCCTGGGCCTGCTCCCGCCGCATCCCGGCCAGTTGGGCCGGGAGCAGCACGTTGTCCGCCACGTTCAGGTCGTCCAGCAGGTTGAAGAACTGGAACACCATGCCGATCCGGGTCCGCCGGTACTCGGCCAGCGCGGCCTCGCCGAGCTCGTGGACGGCCACGCCGTCCACCTCGACGCCGCCCTCGCTCGGGCGGTCGAGGCCGGCGATCAGGTTCAGCAGCGTGGACTTGCCGCTGCCCGAGCGGCCGAGCACGGCCAGCGCCTCGCCGGCCCGCACCTCCAGGTCGAGCCCGGCCAGGGCAGGACGGGCGGTGTCGGATCGGTCGTACGTCTTGCTGACGCCGCGGATCCTGATGATCGGCGCGTTCACGGGGCCCTCCACGGTTCGGGGGCCGGCACCGGGAAGCCCGGACCGGCTGACGGAACATCACGCTACGAATCCGCGACCGGGTGCAGACAGCCGTCTAAGCGGCGTCCTGAGGGTGTATCCAGATACACCCCGAACTGGGTGTTCAGGCCTAGAGCATCGGGCTTTCGCGCGGGGCAGACTGACCAGCGAAAGATCGGAACCGGAGCCTGCGGGGCTCCGGACGTCAGGCTTCGAGCGCCCCGGTGGGGGCTCAGGACAGAGGGGGCGCGACATGAGGGCGGGAGCGATCGACAGGGCGGCCCGGCGGGTGGGCCGGGCCTGTGTGGACGGCGTACGCGCCTGGTACCTGGTGACCTTGGCCGTGACGGGGCTGATCTCGCTGCTGGCCGGGCCGGTCCTGCTGGGCGCCGTGCTGTTCGGGCCCGACGAGTCCCGGCCGTTCGGGCTCGGCGGGCCGCTGATCCTGCTCGTGCCGTTGGGTCCGGTCGCCCTCTGGGCACTGTGCTGGGCCACCGGCGGCGGCGGCCGGGCGGTCGGGGCCGTGCTGTTCGCCCCGGGCGCGATCGCGGTGACGGCGACCCACCTGTACGGCGGCGCCGCGCCTGGCGACCGGTCCGTCTCGCTCTGGCTGGCCCCCTCGCTGCTGGTGCTCGGGCTGTTCGGCGCCCGCTGGATCGCCACCGAGAGCCGACGGGTGGTCCACCGGTGGAGCGGGCAGCCGATCCCGGTGCCGTACCGCCACCCGGACGGCACGGCCGGCTCCTGGCAGCGGCTGCGCGCCGGCGGCTGGCTGACCGACCCGGCGACCTGGCGGGACCTCGCCTGGGCGCTCCTGACCGGCCTCGCCGTACTGTTCACGGCCGCAGTCGTGGTACTGACCCCGATCGCCATGGAGATCTTCGGCCGGAACGGACTGCTCTTCCCGCTGGTGATCGTCTACGGCATGGGCGTCTGGGTGGCCCCGTTCGCGATCCTGTGGGCCGCCCCGCCCGTCCTGCGGATGCACGAGAAGGCCGCCCGGTCCCTGCTCGGCCCCTCCCGGCGGGTCGAACTCGCCCGCCAGATCAGCCACCTGGCGCGCACCAGGGCGGACACCATCGATGCCGGGGCGGCCGAGCTGCGCCGGATCGAACGGGACCTCCACGACGGGGCGCAGGCCCGGCTGGTGGCGCTCGGCATGCTGCTGACCGTCGCCGAGCAGGTGAAGCACGACCCGGACGCCCTCGGGCCGCTGCTGGCCGAGGCCCGGACGTCCTCGGTGAAGGCGCTGGGCGAGCTGCGGGACCTGGTCCGGGGCATCCACCCCCCGGTGCTGGCCGACCGCGGCCTGGCCGACGCGGTCGAGGCGACCGCGCTGGACCTGCCGCTGCCGGTCACCTTCACCGGCGGCCTGCCCGGCCGGGCCCCGGCTCCGGTGGAGTCGGCCGCCTACTTCGCGGTGAGCGAACTGCTGGCCAACGTGGTGAAACACGCCGAAGCCTCGCACGTGTGGATCGAGATAGGGCACAGTGACGGGCTGCTGCGGATATCGGTCACCGACGACGGGCGCGGAGGCGCCGAACCGTCCCGGGGAACCGGCCTCAGCGGAACCGAACGCCGACTGGCCGCCTTCGACGGGGTGCTCGCGATCAGCAGCCCGTCCGGTGGTCCGACCATCGTGAACCTGGAGATCCCGTGCGCGTTGTCATCGCCGAAGACCTCTTCCTCCTCCGGGACGGGCTGACCCGGCTGCTGGAGGCCAACGGCATGAAGGTCACCGCGGCGGTCGAGAACGGCGAGCAGCTACTCGCCGCGGTGGCCGCCGACCGGCCCGACATCGCCGTGGTCGACGTGCGGCTGCCGCCGAGCTTCACGGACGAGGGGCTGCGCGCGGCGCTGGCCGCCCGGCAGGCCCACCCGGGCCTGCCAGTGCTGGTGCTGTCGCAGTTCGTGGAGCAGCTGTACGCCCGCGAGTTGCTGGCCGGCAGCTCCGGCGGAATCGGCTACCTCCTCAAGGACCGCGTGCTGGACGGCGCACAGTTCCTCGACGCCGTCCGGCGGGTCGCCCAGGGCGGTACGGCCATGGATCCGGAGGTGATCACCCGGCTGCTCACCCACAACTCCTCGGCCGGCCCGGTCTCCACCCTCTCCCCGCGCGAGCGGCAGGTGCTGGGGTTGATGGCCGAGGGCCGGTCGAACGCGGCGATCGCCCAGCAACTGGTGATCACCGAGCGGGCGGTAGCCAAGCACACCGCGTCGATCTTCGTCCGGCTCGACCTCCAGCCCTCCGATGACGACAACCGCCGCGTCCTGGCCGTCCTGGCGTACCTCAACAACGCCTGACGGCCCCAGCAACGCTTGAAGCGTCAGCAAGGCCTGATGTCCTCAGCAACGCCTGACAGCCTCGACAGCTCCGGAAGGGAGCCGCCGATCACCGCAATCCGAAGCTTCTTGATAGACCACCGACAAGTGAGTGGCGGCCCTCCGCGGTAGGGGGCTCGCCCACCACCGAGCGGGTCATCTACGCTGGTGAGGTGCTCATCCTTGTTCGCCGCCGCCACGTGGACCTGCTCCGCGTGACGAGCATGTCCTGTCGACGCTCCGGCTGAACCTCGCGCCACCCACCCTCATGGCGGCCCCGAGCGGCCGCCCACCACCTCCCGGCTTCCGGAGCACCCGCCGCACCAGGCGAGGCTCCGGCCTTCCCTGGTCGACCACCGGGACCAGCCGGGACGAGACCAGCGGATGTCACACATGACGCAGCAGCACACGCCCATATCCGGAACCGGCTCCACCGCGGAGGCGCACCCCGAGGCCCTCCCGGTGATCGACCTCTCGCTCGCCGACGGCACCCGGGAGGAACGCCGCCGACTGCACGACGAGCTCCGCGCCGCGGCCACCGGCGTCGGCTTCTTCCAACTCGTCGGTCACGGCGTCACCCCGGAGGAGACGGCCGCGCTCACCGGAGCCATGCGCGCCTTCTTCGCCCTCCCCGAGGCCGACCGGCTCGCCGTGAGCAACCTCAACTCCCCGCACTACCGCGGCTACACCCGTACCGGCGACGAGCGCACCGGCGGCAGCCAGGACTGGCGCGACCAGCTGGACATCGGCGCCGAGCTGCCCCCGCACGCCCCCGGCACCGGCGAGCCCCCGTACTGGTGGCTGGAGGGTCCCAACCAGTGGCCGACCGCACTCCCCGAGCTGCGCACCGCCGCGCTCGGCTGGATCGACCACCTCGGCACGGTCGCCCGGCGCCTGCTGCACGAACTCCTCGCCGCGATCGGCGCCCGCCCCGGCTTCTACGACGACGCCTTCGCCGGCCACCCCCACCTGCGCCTCAAGCTGGTCCGCTACCCCGGCACCGCCCCGGACGGCGCCGGTCAGGGCGTCGGCGCCCACAAGGACTACGGCTTCATCACCCTGCTCCTCCAGGACTCCGTCGGCGGCCTCCAGGTCGAGCGCCCGGACGGCACCTTCCTGGACGTCCCGCCGCTCGACGGCGCCTTCGTGGTCAACCTCGGCGAGTTGCTGGAAGTGGCCACCGACGGCTACCTCAAGGCCACCAGCCACCGCGTGGTCAGCCCGCCCGGAGCCCGCGAGCGCTACTCCGTCCCGTTCTTCTACAATCCCCGGCTCGACGCCCACATCGAACCGCTCGACTTCCCCCTCGCCCACCACGCCCCCGGCGCCACCGAGGACCCGGCCAACCCGCTCTTCGCCGACTTCGGCTTCAACGAGTGGAAGGGCTACACCCGAGCCCATCCCGAGGTCACCCGCCGCCACCACGCAGCCCTCGCCTGACCCACCTCCCGCTGAGCACCGGTATCCGGCCACCGGACCGGCACGCCCCCGTACCCCGGAAGCGTGCCGGTCCGCTCGTTCAGGCCGCCCCACTCCGTCCCATCCCGCCCCGTCCCATCCCGCCCCGGCCGGTCCACCCGATGGACCCGATGCGCCCGATGGACCTGATCGCAGTGCACTGTCACACTGCTGCTGTCACAGCAGGAGTGTGCCAGCGCGGGAGGCAGCAGATGGGGGAGCACGGCGCCGGGGTGGGCGAGGTGCGGCTGACGGTGGACGAGTTGGCGGCGCGCGCCGGGGTGACGGTGCGGACGGTGCGGTTCTACGGGACGAAGGGGTTGCTGCCGCCGCCGGAGCTGGGGCCGCGGCGGGTGGGGCTGTACGGGGCCGCGCACCTGGACCGGCTGGGGCTGATCGAGGAGCTGCAGCGGCAGGGGCTGACGCTGGCCGCGATCGAGCGGTACCTGGCCCGGCTGCCGGAGGACAGCACACCGCTGGGCCTGGCGATCCACCGGGCGCTGGTGGCGTCCTGGACGCCGGAGACGGCCGAGGAGGTGGGCCGGGCACAGTTGGAGCGGCGGGCCGGTCGAGGGCTGTCGGAGGAGCAGGTGGAACGCCTGATCGCGATGGGCGCCCTGGAACCGACGGCCGACCCGGAGGTGTTCCGGGCGGACCCGGGCCTCCTGCCGCTGGGCGTACGGATCCTGGACGTGCCGATCCCGTTGGAGACGCTGCTGGCCGCCCGCGCGGTGGTGCTGGAGCACAGCCGGGCGACGGCCCGGGAGTTGCAGCGGCTGTTCCGGGAGACGGTGTGGAAGCCGTACCGGGAGAGCGAGCCGGACCCGGCGGAGCTGGCCCGGATGAAGGAGCTCACCGACCACATCCAGCCGATGGTCGCGCAGGTGCTGGTCACCGCGTTCCAGCGGTCCTTGCGCGAGGAGTTGGGCGAGGAGTTGGGCGAGGAAACCAGCTGAGAACACCGGCTGAGAACACCTGGCGAGAAAACCGGGCGAGAAAACCGGCCGAGAACACCGGCTGAGGAAACCGGGCGAGAAGGCCGGGAGAGGCCGTGCGGGGCACACGGCCTCACCCTGATCCACCCGGGCCCGGGCGCCCTCCGGTCAGTCGGTGAAGGTCAGTCGGTGAAGGTCCGCCCCTCCGCCGCGATCCGCTCCAGCAGCGCCGGCGGCGCGAACCGCTCGCCGTACGCCGCGGCGAGTTCGCGGGCGCGCGCCGCGAAGCCGGCCGGGCCGCCCTGGTAGCCGTTGATGTACTGGAAGACGCCGCCCGTCCAGGCCGGGAAGCCGATGCCCAGGATCGAGCCCACGTTGGCGTCGGCGACCGAGGTCAGCACGCCCTCCTCCAGGCAGCGCACCGAGTCGAGCGCCTCGCTGAACAGCATCCGCTCCTTGAGGTCCTCGAACGGGACGTCAGCGGCATCGGAGGCACCGTCCCGGGAGAAGTGCTCCAGCAGCCCCGGCCAGAGCCGGCCGCGCTTGCCGTCCTCGCCGTACTCGTAGAAGCCCGCGCCGCCGCTGCGTCCGGGGCGGCCGAACTCGTCGACCATCCGGTCCACCACCGCGTCGGCCGGGTGCGGCGTCCAGGTGCCGCCGGCGGCCTCGACGGCGAGCCGGTACTCGTCGCGGATCTTGCGCGGCAGGGTGAGGGTGAGCTCGTCCATCAGGGAGAGCACCTTGGCGGGGTAGCCGGCCTGGGCGGCGGCCTGCTCGATCGAGGACGGGTGGATGCCCTCGCCGACCATGGCGACGCCCTCGTTGAGGAACTGGCCGATCACCCGCGAGGTGAAGAAGCCGCGCGAGTCGTTGACCACGATCGGGGTCTTGTCGATCTGCCGGACCAGGTCGAAGGCCCGGGCGAGCGCCTCGTCGCCGGTCTGCGGGCCGCGGATGATCTCGACCAGGCGCATCTTGTCGACCGGCGAGAAGAAGTGCAGGCCGATGAAGTCGCCGGTGCGCCGGACGCCTTCGGCGAGCACTCCGATCGGCAGGGTGGAGGTGTTGGAGCAGAGCAGCGCGTCGGGGGCGACCACGCCCTCGACCTCCTGGAACACCTTGTGCTTGAGCTCGGTGTTCTCGAAGACGGCCTCGATCACCGCGTCGCAGCCGGCCAGATCGGCGGCCTCGGAGGTGGGAGTGATCCGGGCGAGCAGGGCGTCGCGCTTGGCCTCGGTGGAGCGGCCGCGGGCGATCGCCTTGTTCAACAGCCCCTCGGAGTGGGCCTTTCCGCGCTCGGCGGCCTCGAGGCTGACGTCCTTGAGCACGACGTCGATGCCGGCCTTGGCGCAGGCGTAGGCGATGCCGGCGCCCATCATCCCGGCGCCGAGCACCGCCACCTTGCGGACCAGCCGCTTCTCGACGTCCTTGGGGCGCCCGGCACCGGAGTTGACCGCCTGCATGTCGAAGAACAGCGCCTGGATCATGTTCTTGCTGGTCTGCCCGCAGGCCAGCTCGGTGAAGTAGCGGGCCTCGATCACCATCGCGGTGTCGACGTCGACCTGGGCACTCTCCACCGCGGCGGCGAGCACGTTGCGCGGCGCCGGGTAGGGGGCGCCGTTCAGCTGCTTGCGCAGGTTGGCCGGGAAGGCGGGCAGGTTGGCGGCGAAGGCGGGGGTGGCGGGGGTGCCGCCGGGGATCTTGTACCCCTTGACGTCCCAGGGCTGGACGGCAGTCGGGTTGGCCTCGATCCAGGCCTTCGCCCGGGCGGTCAACTCCTCCGGGGTGTCGACCAGTTCGTGCACCAGCCCGTGCTCCAGCGCCTGCGCGGGGCGGTACTGGCGGCCCTGCAGCAGGTACTTCAGCAGGGCGTCGGTGATGCCGAACAGCCGGACCGTACGGACCACACCGCCGCCGCCCGGCAGCAGACCGAGGGTGACCTCGGGCAGGCCGATCCGGCTGGCGGGGGTGTTCAGCGCGATCCGGTGGTGGCAGGCGAGGGCGATCTCCAGGCCGCCGCCGAGCGCGCTGCCGTTGACGGCGGCGACGACCGGCTTGCCGAGGGTCTCCAGCTTGCGCAGCGAGCGCTTGATCCGCATCGACTTCTCGAAGACGGCCTCGGCGTCCTCGGGGCGGGCGGCGGAGAGCATCCGCAGGTCTCCCCCGGCGAAGAAGGTCTTCTTGCCGGAGGTGATCACCACCCCGCGCAGCGCGTCGGAGGAGGCGAGGCCGGCCAGCCGCTCGACCACGGCCTCGAAGTCGGCCGTGAAGGCCTCGTTCATGGTGTTGACGGACTGGGTGGGGTCGTCGAGGACGAGGGTGACCACGCCGTCCTGGTCCTGCTCCCAGCGGATGGTGGTGGTGTCGCTCATGAGTTCACGGTCTCCAGGTGTACCGGGGCGGGCGGAAGGGGCTCAGACGCGCTCGACGATGGTGGCGACGCCCATGCCGCCGCCCACGCACAGGGTGATCAGGCCGTAGCGCAGGTCGCGCCGCTCCAGTTCGTCGACGACGGTGCCGAGCAGCATCGCGCCGGTGGCGCCGAGGGGGTGGCCGAGGGCGATCGCGCCGCCGTTGACGTTCACCTGGTCGTGCCGGAAGCCGAGTTCGCGGATGAAGCGGAGCGCGACCGCCGCGAAGGCCTCGTTGATCTCGACCAGGTCGATGTCGGCGGCGGTGAGGCCGGCCTTGGCGAGCGCCTTGCGGGTGGCCGGGGCGGGGCCGGTGAGCATGATGGTCGGCTCGGAGCCGGAGACGGCGGCGGAGACGATCCGGGCGCGCGGGCGCAGCCCGTACCGCTCGCCGACCTCGCGGTTGCCGATCGCGACGAGGGCGGCGCCGTCCACGATGCCGGAGGAGTTGCCCGCGTGGTGGACGTGGTCGATGGCCTCCACCCAGTGGTACTTCTGCAGGGCGACGGCGTCGAAGCCGCCGGCCTCGCCGATCTGGGTGAAGGAGGGCTTGAGGCCGGCCAGGGTCTCGACGGTGGTGCCGGGGCGGATGAACTCGTCGCGCTCCAGCACGACCAGGCCGTTGCGGTCGCGCACCGGGACCACCGAGCGGTCGAACAGGCCGTCCGCCTGGGCCTTGGCGGCGCGGGCCTGGGACTCGGCGGCGAAGGCGTCCACGTCGGTGCGGGAAAGGCCCTCGATGGTGGCGATCAGGTCGGCGCCGATGCCCTGCGGGACGAAGTCGGTCTCGTAGGCGGTCATCGGGTCGGCGAACCAGGCGCCGCCGTCGGAGGCCATCTTGACCCGGGACATCGACTCCACGCCGCCGGCCAGGACCAGGTCCTCCCAGCCCGAACGGACCTTGGCGGCGGCCAGGTTGACGGCTTCCAGGCCGGAGGCGCAGAAGCGGTTCTCCTGGACGCCGGCGACGGTGTCGGGCAGACCGGCCGCGATGGCGGCGATCCGGGCGATGTCGGAGCCCTGGTCGCCGATCGGCGAGACCACGCCGAGCACGACGTCGTCGATCGCGGCCGGGTCCAACTCGGGGAAGCGGCGGCGCATTTCGTGGATCAGGCCGACGACCAGGTCGATCGGCTTGGTGCCGTGCAGCGAGCCGTTGGCCTTGCCGCGGCCGCGCGGGGTGCGGATCGCGTCGTAGACGTACGCTTCGGTGGTCACGATGGGAATGCCTTTCGGGGCAGGGGGGTTCCTGAGGGTCCTGGGGTACTGGGCGGCGCCGGAGAGGGCCGGCGCGGACTCAGTCGAGGATGGAGCGGCCGACGATCTCCTTCATGATCTCGGTGGTGCCGCCGTAGATCGTCTGGATGCGGCCGTCGGTGAACGCCCGGGCGACCGGGAACTCGCTCATGTACCCGTACCCCCCGTGGAGTTGGAGACAGCGGTCGGCCGTGCGCTTCTGCAGTTCGGTGGCCCACCACTTGGCCATCGAGGCGTCCGCCGGGGTGAGCGCGTAGCGGTTGTGCTCGGTGATGCAGCGGTCGACGAAGGTCCGGGTGATCGCGCACTCGGTGGCCAGTTCGGCGATCTCGAAGCGGACGTGCTGGAGCTTGGCCAGCGGACGGCCGAAGGCCTCGCGCTGCTTGACGTAGTCGGTGGTGATCTCGACCAGGTACTCGGCGCCGGCGATCGCCGCGGCGGCGATGGTGAGCCGTTCCTGGGCGAGGTTCTGCATCAGGTGGACGAAGCCGCCGTTGAGCTCGCCGAGCAGGTTCTCCTTCGGCACCCGGACGTCCTCGAAGAACAACTCGGCGGTGTCCTGGGCCTTCTGGCCGATCTTGTCGAGGTTGCGGCCGCGCTCGAAGCCGGGCGTGCCGCGCTCGACGGCCAGCAGGCTCAGCCCGTGCGCGCCGCCCTCGGGGGTGGTGCGGGCGACCACGATGACCAGGTCGGCCAGGATGCCGTTGGAGATGAAGGTCTTGGCGCCGTTGAGCAGGAAGTGGTCACCCTGGTCGACCGCCTGGGTGCGGATGCCCTGCAGGTCGGAGCCGGCGCCGGGCTCGGTCATCGCGATCGCGGTGATCAGCTCGCCGCTGCAGAAGCCGGGCAGCCAGCGGCGCTTCTGCTCCTCGGTGGCGAGCGAGGTGAGGTACGGGCCGATGATGTCGTTGTGCAGCCCGATCGCCAGCCCGGAGGCGCCGGCCCGGGCGAACTCCTCGGCCAGCACGGCGGCGTAGCGGAAGTCCGGGGCGCCGCCACCGCCGTACTCCTCGGGCACGGCGATGCCGAGCAGGCCCTGCCGGCCGGCCGCCAGCCAGACGGAGCGGTCGACGATGCCGGCCTTCTCCCAGCGGTCGTAGTGCGGCAGCACCTCCTTGGCGAGGAAGGCCTTCACGGTGTCCCGGAAGTCCTCGTGCTGCTCGGTGAAGATCTCGCGCTGCAACGCTACTCCCCTTGTTCTGCTGCGGAGTCGAATGGTTCGGTGTCGACGGCTCCGGAACCGAGCGACGGCACGGCCCAGTCCCGGGCCACCTCCGCGGTGTCCGCGCCCGGCCGGGCCGGCGGGCGGCGCAGCGCGCCGGGGGTCGCGGAGAACCGCGGGGCGGGGGCGGGCTGGGTCACACCGTCCGCCTCGACGTACGTCCCGCGCGCCAACAGGTGCTCCTCGCAAGCGGCCTGACGCATCGTCAGCACCGGTTCCACGCACGCGTCCGAGCCGGCGAAGACGGTCTCCCACTCGGCCCTGGTCCGGCTGGCGAAGCGGGCGGCGATCAGGGCGCGCAGTTCGGGCCAGCGGGCGAGGTCGTACTGGCCGGGCGCGTCCGGGCCCAGCTCCAGCAGTCGGGCGAACTCGGCGTAGAACCGGGGCTCCAGGGCGCCCACCGCGAGGTGCCCGCCGTCGGCCGCCGGGTAGATCGCGTAGAACGGCGCACCGCCGTCCAGCAGGTTGACGCCCCGGCGGTCCTGCCAGTGGCCGGCCGCGAGCAGCCCCCACAGCATGCTGCCGAGGTGCGCCGCACCGTCCACGATCGCGGCGTCGACCACCTGGCCGGCACCGGTGGCACGGGCGTGGTGCAGCCCGGCCAGCAGGCCGACGACCAGGTAGAGCGAGCCGCCCGCGTAGTCGCCGAGCAGGTTCGCCGGGATCCCGGGCGGCGCGTCGGCCCCGCCCGGCGCGGCGACCAGCCCGAGCACCCCGGCCACCGCCGCGTACCCGAGGTCGTGCCCGGCGGTGGCGGCCCGCGGGCCCTGCTGCCCCCACCCGGTCATCCGCCCGTACACCAGCGCCGGATTGCGTGCCAGACACGCCTCGGGTCCGACGCCGAGCCGCTCCGCGACACCCGGCCGGTAGCCCTCGATCAGCAGGTCGGCCCGCTCGACCAGGTCCAGCACCAGTCCGGGTCCCCCGGGTGCCTTGAGGTCGACCAGCACCGACCGCTTGTTCCGGTTGGTGAGGTCGTACGCCGGATCCGTCCCGAGCGGCGAGGGCTCCGGGCGGTCCACCCGCACCACGTCCGCCCCGAGATCGCCCAACAACATCGCCGCGAACGGCCCCGGTCCGATCCCGGCGAGCTCGACCACCCGCACACCCGCCAACGGCCCCGGACCGACCGCACCGCCCGCCGGACTGCTCGTGTCACCCACTGGCCGCAGAACCCTTCGGGGTTTGACAGTAAAGCTGTAACACTCGCGATGATAGGGAAGCGACCCGCCGGTAACAAGACCTCCCGCCCCCCGACCGGAAGGATCCGGTGCGGCGGTTCCGCACCACCGGGCACAAGACGATCGAGCGTGAGCCGATCCGGTGGGAAATTGGGCGGGCACAATGGTGGCGTAATGGTCTATCGTGCGAGCGATCCATTACGTACGACATCGGGGGAAGCAGCATGGCCACCGTCGACCAGGACGTCACCACCGCCCGCACGATCGTCGCCGTTTCCGAGCGGCTGGTGCTGACGCGCCCGCAGGAGGGGGACGCCGAGGCGATGTTCGCGATCCACGGGGATCCGGAGACCAACCGGTACAACCCGTACGGGCCGCAGCGGGACATCGCGCAGGCGCGGGAGCAGTTGGCGGGGTTCGTGGCGGACTGGCCGCGGGACGGGGTGGGGTACTGCATGGTGTCGACCCGGGAGGAGCCGGAGGTGATCATCGGGGTCGCCGGGCTGTTCCTGCACACGCTGGACGGGGAGCAGGTGTTCAACCTGTACTACCGGTTCCGGCCGTCCGCCTGGGGCAAGGGGTACGCGGCGGAGGCGTGCCGGGCGGCGATGGCGGAGGCGCTGCCGCGGTTCCCGGGGATTCCGGTGACGGCGCTGATCCGGGCCGACAACCTGCCCTCGCGGCGGCTCGCCGAACGGCTCGGGCTGGTCGCGGACCCGGACGGGCGGGTGGACCACGAGGACCGGTTGATCCACCGGATGGCGTAGCAGCCGGAATCCCCCGCCGGGGGGAGGGGGATCGCGCCCAGGGCGGAGGCCGCGGGCCGGGGCGCGGCGGCAGCGTTGGGGCATGAGGATCGACGAAGGACGGGTACGGGCCGGGGCCGCGTGGACGGCCGTGGCGGTGACGGGACCGTACCTGACGCTCAAGACGCTGTGGCTGACCGGACATCCCGTGGGGTCGGGCGACCCCGGGGAGATGGACAGGCTGTGGCTGCTGAACCTGCTGACCTTCGGGATGGACGCCATCGCCGTCGCCCTGGCGCTGGCCTTCGTCCGGCCGTGGGGACGGCGGGCGCCGGCCGGGCTGGTGGCCTTCCCGATGTGGGTGGCTACCGGGCTGCTCGGCACCATTCTGCTGGCGCTGCCGCTGTACCTGCTCAGTGTCCTGCTGCTGGGGCCCGAGCGGAGCACGCAGCAGGACAACGGCAACGGCCTCGGCGGTTGGGTCTTCCCCGTGGTGTACGGCGGCTTCGCCGTCCAGGGGTCGGCGCTGATCACCGCGTTCGTCCTGTACGCCCGGCAGCGCTGGGCCGCGCTGCTGCGGGCGAAGATCGGCGACCTGCCGCACTCCTCCACTCTGACCGTGCAGCGCGGTCTGGCCTGCGTCGCCGCGCTGCTCGGGCTCGGCATCGCGGTGGCCCGGGCGTACTGGGCGGCGGGCGGCACCGCCGGGCTGCCGATCGCGCTGGCACAGGACCGGTCCAGGGGCGTGGCGGTGATGGACGCCGTGACGGCGGTGATGGCGGTGGCCGCCTCGGCGGGACTGCTGATGCTGGTGTTCCGGATCCGCCCCCGGCGGCCGCTGCGCGCGCCGCTGCTGGTGGTCTGGACGGCCGCCGGGTCGCTGTTCGGTTGGGGCTGCTGGCAGTTGGTGGCCTACGGCGCCACCGCGGCCGAGACGACCGGACTGATGGCCCTGGTGCAGGCCACCCAGGTGGTGTCCGCGGTGCTGATGCTGGCCGTCGGCGCGGTGGCGCTGGTGGAACGGGCGGCGGCGGTGCGCGGCGCTGTCGTAGAGTCACCCGGGTGGACACGGGGGGCGGCCTGATTCGGCGGGCGGGAGAGGCGTTGTTCGGGCGGCGGGCCCGACTGCGCTGGGTGCACCTGGTGCTGGGCGGCGCGCTGCTCATGCCGTACTACCTGTTGTCGGTGGTGGCGCTCGGGGCACTCAACCCGGACCAGGGGCACGTTCGCCAACTGCTGCTGCAGCTCCTCGCGTTGTTCACCTCGTTGCCGATGGCCGCGGTCACCGCCCTGGTACCGACCGTCCGGGGCCTGGAGGGCGCGGCCGCGCGGGCGCTGTGCGCGGTGGCGCGGCCGGAGGACCTGGCCACCGGGCCGGCCCGGTCCTGGGCGGCCCGGTGGCGCACCGCGCTCTGGTTCGTGCTGCACCTGTTCTCGGGCGGCGTGGTCGCCGGGATGACGCTGGCCGGGGCGCCGTTCGCGGTGGTGCTGATCTTCGGATTCGCCGGGGGCGAGGAACTCGCCAAGTACTGGACGGACCGCTTCCCCGGCTGGATGATCACCGGCCCGACGCTGGGCCTGGCCGTCCTGCTGCTGATCGTCGGGACCAACGCCGCCTGCGGCACGCTGCTGGCCCGCTGGGCACCCGCCCTGCTCGGCCCGACCCCGGAGGAACGGCTGGCCGCCGCCGAGCGGCGGGCCACCGTGCTCGCCCAGCGCAACCGGCTGGCCCGCGAACTGCACGACTCGGTCGGCCACGCGCTCAGCGCGGTCGGCATCCAGGCCTCGGCGGCCGCCAGGGTGCTGCGCACCGACCCGGACTTCGCCGCCGAGGCGCTGCGGGCGATCGAGGAGACCGCCCGCGGGGCCGTCGCCGAACTGGACACCGTGCTCGGGCTGTTGCGCGAGGAGGAGGACGCCGGCGCCGGACCGGCCGGGCCCACCCTGGCCGGGCTGGACGACCTGCTGCGCCAACTCGCCCGGACCGGTGTGACGGTGGACGCCGAGCTGGCACCGGGCCTCGGCGCGCTGCCGGCCGAGGTCTCCCGCGAGGCGTACCGGATCGTGCAGGAGGGCCTGACCAACGTGCTGCGGCATGCCGGGCCCGCCCCGGCCGGGCTGCGGGTCGCGCTCGACGCGGGCCGGCTGGAGATCGAACTGACCAACCCGCTGGGCCCGGCCCGCCCGAGCCGCCCCGGCGGCGGGCGCGGGCTGCGCGGGATCGGGGAACGCGCGACGGCCCTGCGCGGCGGCAGCAGCGTGGGGCCGAGCGAGGACGGAACGACGTGGCGGCTGGCCGTGTGGCTGCCGGTGGGAGGGAGCGCGGGATGACCGACGAGCACGGGACCGACGGGGGCGGCACCATCCGCGTGGTGATCGCGGACGACGAACGGCTGGTCCGGATGGGCCTGCGGGTGGTGATCGACGCCGAGCCGGACCTCCGCGTGGTCGGCGAGGCCGCCGACGGTGCCGAGGTCGTCCCGCTGGTGCGCGAGCTGCGCCCGCACGTGGTGCTGATGGACGTCCGGATGCCCGGCATCGACGGCATCCGGGCCACCGAGCAGCTGGTCGGCGGGATGGCCGAACCGCCGAGGATCCTGGTGGTCACCACCTTCGAGCACGACGACCACGTGTACGACGCGCTGCGCGCGGGCGCGGCCGGGTTCCTGCTGAAGCGGGCGCGGGCGGAGGAGATGGTCCAGGCGGTGCGGCTGGTAGCGCGCGGGGACTCGCTGCTGTTCCCGGCGGCCCTGCGCGAACTCGCGCTGCGGCACGGCGCGGAGGGCCGGCGGGAGGCGGCCGCGGGCCGGGGGCCGATCGGGCGGCTGACCGAGCGGGAGGCGCAGGTGCTGCGGCTGATGGCCACCGGGCTGAACAACGGTGAGATCGCGCGGCAGCTGGTGGTGAGCCAGGAGACGGTGAAGACCCATGTCGGCAGCGTGCTGGCCAAGCTGGGCGCCCGGGACCGCACCCAGGCGGTGATCGCGGCGTACGAGTCGGGGTTCGTGCTGCCGGGCTGAACCGGTGGGTCGCCGTAGCCGCTCGTACGCGGGTTCCCCGCCCCCGAGGGCGGCAAGTAGAGTGCGGACTTCCGCTTGGCCGTCCGATACCTCCCGTATCGCCTCAACGAACTGGTGACCGCATGACCGTCCGGACCCGCCCGGCGCTGTGGTGGCGCTCGGGCATCGTGCTCTCCGCGGGCCTCGGCCTGGTCCTCGGGGCCTCCTCGCTGGTGTACTTCACCGTGCAGAGCAACGTCATCGTGCTCGGCTACTTCATCGGCGCGGTGTACTGGATGGTCAAGCGCGACACCGTGGACGCGCCCGCGCCCCGGCTGCGCGGGGCCGCCACGCTGTACATCCTGATCACCGGGCTGGTCTCGCACGTCCTGCTCCAGCACGGCGCCAACCCGCTGCCAGGGCTGGCCAGCGGGCCGGACCGGCTGGCGCACTGGTCGTCCTTCTTCCTGCACTACGTCACGCCGGTGATGGTGCTGGTCGACTGGCTGGTGCTGAAGCCGCGCAACGCGGCGGCCTGGAAGGACATCCCGCTGTGGCTGGCCTTCCCGCTCGGCTACGCGGCGGTCGTACTCGCCCGCAACGCGCTGTTCGACGACTTCCCGACGCCCTACCCGTACTTCTTCTTCGACCCGACCACCAGGGGCTACGGCTACGTCTGGGGCCAGATCGCCCAGCTGACGGTCGAGTTCGTGGTGCTCGCCGCCCTCGTGGTCGGGCTGGACCGACTGGGCACGCTGGTCGCGGGGCGGTGGAGGCCCGCCCGGGCGTAGAACGGAGCAGCGGCCGGCCTCAGATCCGCCAGGAGCGGATCCGGTCGGCCGCCGCGTACACGTCCGCCCTGCCCTCGACGACGTCCCGGGCCAGCTCGACCAGCGCCCCGTACGGCGGGTCGATCCCCTCCCCGGCCGCGTGCATGTACGCGGCCGTCGTCATGCAGGCGTACAGGTTGTTGCGCACCGGGAGCGGACGCAGCAGCACGATGGTGTGCATCAGGGTGGCCGCGCACCAGGCGGGGTCGGCGTCGTGACCGAGCTGGGCGGTGTTCACCCGGTGCCGGGCCACCGCGGCCTGCAGCGCCGAGTAGTCCCGCACGCTGAGGTCCTCCGGGGAGGACCGTTCCTGCACGTCGAGCAGCCAGCGCAGGTCGACGTGCAGCAGCGTCACGTCCTCGCCGTTCACCGGGCCGCTCCCCCGTGCCTCACGCGGCGGGCGCGTCCTCCGGGAACGCCGCGTCGAACTCCGCCCGGTGGTCCTTCCAGAACGCGACCGCGTGCTCCACGAACACCCGCCGCTGCTGTTCCCGCACGCTGAGGTCGTGGACGTACGCCTTCACGCTCTTGCCGTCCGCGGCGGCGGCCTCGCGGATCGCGGCGAGTTCGTGCTCCGTGTACTCGATGTTGAGCGCAGGCATGTCGCCGATGGTACTGCAGCACACGGCAGTTGGCAGCGGGGCGGCGGATTTCCACCCGTCGCCCCACCCGCCGACCTGCCGCCCTGCCGCCCTGCCGACCTGCCATCCTGCCGTCCTGCCGGCGCAGCGCACCCGGCCGGCACCGAACGACCCGGCGACTCCGCCCTGAGCACGGCCCGCCGGCTGCTCACCGAGGACGCGCGGGGCGACCAGCGAGACCGGGAGTAGTCGCTACATCGGATCCACCGTCCTCAGTTCGCCGTCCAGCTCCAGCCACCTGGTCAGCCCCAGGCCGCGCAGGAACGGCAGGTCGTGGCTGACCACGATCAGCGCGCCCCGGTACGCGGCCAGCGCCTCGGTGAGCTGGCGGACGCTGGCGAGGTCCAGGTGGTTGGTCGGCTCGTCGAGCAGCAGCAGCTGCGGCGGCGGGTCGGCCAGCAGCAGGGCGGCCAGCGTCGCCCGGAACCGCTCGCCGCCGGACAGGGTGCCGGCCGGCTGGTCGGCCCGGCCGCCGCGGAACAGGAAGCGGGCCAACCGGGCGCGGACGGCGTTGTCCCCGGCGCCGGGCGCGAACAGCTTGACGTTCTCCGCGACCGTCAGCTCGTCGTCCAGCAGGTCGAGCCGCTGGGGCAGGTGGCGCAGCGGCACCTGGATGGTGACCATGCCCTCCAGCGGGGCGAGTTCGCCCGCGATGGTGCGCAGCAGCGTGGTCTTGCCGGAGCCGTTGCGCCCGACCAGGGCGATCCGCTCGGGACCGCGCAGGTCGAGGTCGACGGTGGCGCCGTCGGGCAGCCGGACCTTCTGCAGGGTGAGCACCCCGCGCCCGGCCGGCACTGCGGTGCGCGGCAGGTCGACCCGGATCTCGGCGTCGTCGCGCACCGCCTGCTCGGCGGCGGTGAGCCGCGCCTTCGCCTCCTCCAGGCGCTCGGTGTGCATGCCGGTGAGCCGGCCGGCCGTCTCCTGGCCCTTGCGTTTGAGCATCCCGGCGACGATGTGCGGGTCGTTGCGGGTGATCGAGCGCTTCCTGCCGTAGCTGGCGCTGCGCTCCAGCCTGCTGCGGGCCTCGACCAAGTCCCGCTTCTGGCGCTGGACATCGGCCTCGGCGTTGCGCAACAGGCGCTCGGCCGTCTCCTGCTGGGCCGCGAGGGTGTGCTCGTACTCGTCGAAGTTGCCGCCGTACCAGGTGACTTCGCCGTCCCGGAGGTCGGCGATCTGGTCGACGTGCCGGAGCAGCTCGCGGTCGTGGCTGACGATCACCATGACGCCGTGCCAGCCGGCCACCGTCTCGTAGAGCCGCTCGCGGGCGGCCCGGTCGAGGTTGTTGGTGGGCTCGTCGAGCAGCAGCACGTCGGGGCGGCGCAGCAGCAGGGCGGCCAGCCGCAGCAACACCGCCTCGCCGCCGGACAGTTCGCCGGTGGTGCGGTCGAGGCCGAGGCGGTGCAGGCCGAGCCGGTCGAGGGTGGCGCGGGCGCGCTCCTCGACGTCCCAGTCGTCGCCGACGGCGTCGAAGTGCCGTTGGTCGGTGTCGCCGGACTCGATGGCGTGCAGGGCCTCGCGGGCGGCCCGGATGCCGAGCGCCTCGTCGACCCGCAGGCCGGTGTCGAGCGTCAGGCCCTGGGGCAGGTAGCCGAGTTCGCCCGCGATCCGGACGGTGCCGCCGGTGGGGGTGAGCTCGCCGGCGATCAGCCGCAGCAGGGTGGACTTCCCGGCGCCGTTGAGGCCGATCAGTCCGGTGCGGCCGGGGCCGACGGCGAGGTGGAATCCGTCCAGGACGGGCTTGCCGTCGGGCCACTCGAACGCGAGGTCGGTGCAGAGGACGGCGGTGGTGGGTTGTGCCATGCAAGGCCTCCCGGGTGGTTGCTGAAGGGGTGATGAGCAACACGGGGAGACACCGCGGGTGCGGAACCGGAACGGCCGGAGGACAGGGCGGCGCTGGTAATGCGCGTGCGCCACGGGGCCGTGACTGAGGTCGCACACTCGCACACCACGGGGCAGCAGGGCCTGCGTGGCGGGGGCGGTGTCCCGGGACCTCAGTAGAGCAACGGCCTTCTCCTTGTCTGGCGGATGACGTGGACCACGCTAGGCACGCCGACGAACGGGTGCAACCGATTTATTCGGCACGGCCACGGCCAGCACGGCCACGGCCGGCACGGCCGACACGGCACGGCACGGCACGGCACGGCCGGCAGGCGCCGTTCATTGACCCATGGCAAAGGCCCGGTGCCGATCCCGTGCCGATCCGGTGACAGCCTCGTCCCAGCCGGGGGTGGATGTAAGGGGTTTCTTATCCGCATGGCAGACTCCTCACCTGCCATACCTGCGGCCCCCGGGCCGTACCCGAGGAACGGGCCGTATGGCGGTAGTCAACAGGGGGATTTGAACTCATGTCACCGATATCCCGGCCGAGCCGTGCCGTCCTCGGCGCTTCCGTCGCCGCACTGACCATGGTGGTCGCCACCGGTTGCGGGCCGGACAACAGTGACCCGGCCGGCGCCCAGAGCGCGGCTCCGACGGTCGCCGCCTCCGCCTCCGGGAAGCCGGGCGCGGCTCCGATCAAGCTTCCGACGGTCCAGGAGCTGAAGACCTGGAAGCTCGAGGACTGGGACAAGTGGGCCCAGGCCAACGTGATCACCCCGGCGGTCAAGGGCTACTGGACGCTGCAGAAGCTGCTGAACGCCAAGCCGAAGCCGCTGCCGCAGGCGCCGGCCCAGGACCCGACGCAGGCCCCGGCCCAGCCGACCGCGCAGCCGACCAGCGCGGCCCCGGCCCAGCCCACCGCCGCGCAGCCGCCGCTCGGGCCGGACCAGCTGCCCTCGGTGGTCGCGGCGAAGCCCGTGGCGCACCCGTTCCCGAAGAACATGCACGTCAACGGCAAGATCTTCTTCAAGGACGGCAACGACGACTACGTGTGCTCCGGCACCGTGGTCTCCGACCCGGCCAACCCGGGCAAGAGCAACCTGGTGTGGACCGCGAGCCACTGCCTGCACGGCGGCAAGGGCAACAAGTACTACACCGACATCACCTTCGCCCCGGCCTTCAACAGCAACGGCGTGCTGAGCAACGGCAACAAGCAGAAGTCCAAGCTGGAGGACGCCGAGCCGTACGGCGAGTGGGGCGCGACCGCCGGCATGGTCTCCCCGCAGTGGACCCAGGAGGCCGACCCGGAGAAGGGCGGCCCCTGGAGCCAGTACGACTTCGGCATCATCAAGGTCGCCAACCCCGACCCGAACGGCAAGTCGCTGGAGGAGACCGTCGGCGGCTCGGTGCCGCTGTGGTTCAACGCCCCGCGCGACCAGCTCGCCTCGGTCTCCAACTACGGCTTCCCCGAGGGCAAGCCCTTCGACGGCGTCGAGCTGGAGCACTGCGACGGCGGCAAGCCGACCGCGAAGCCGGGCGTCCCGGACCGTCCGGCGATGCTGATGATCGGCTGCAACATGACCGGCGGCAGCAGCGGCGGCGGCTGGTACGCCACCAAGGACGGCAAGCCGGCCCTGGTCAGCGACACCTCCGTCGGCAACGGCGCCAACACCTACGAGGCAGGCCCCTACCTGGAGGACGTCGCGGCGCACATGTTCGACTACTTCTCCAAGAAGGCCAAGTGACCCGCTAGGGAGTGTCCGGGGGCCGCGGCTGCTACAGCCGCGGCCCTCGGACTTTTCCGGCTCGGGGCCCGCTCCTCCTACAATCGGCCCATCATGAGCGCCACACTCGTAGTCAAGGACCTCAGCGCCGGCCACGGCGAACGCACCCTCTTCTCCGGCCTGGACCTGGTCGTCGCCCCCGGTGACGTGATCGGCCTGGTCGGCGTGAACGGCGCCGGCAAGTCGACCCTGCTGCGGCTGCTGGCCGGCCTGGACACCCCCGAGGGCGGGTCGCTGCGGCTCAGCCCGGCGAGCGCCAACATCGGCCACCTGCCGCAGGAGCCGGAGCGGCGGGAGGGCGAGTCGGTGCGCGACTTCCTGGCCCGGCGCACCGGCGTCGCGGCCGCCCAGGCCGCGCTGGACGAGGCCACCGAGGGCCTGGTCGAGGGCCGTCCGGGCGCCGACGACGCGTACGCGGCGAGCCTGGACCGCTGGCTGGACCTCGGTGGCGCGGACCTGGAGGAGCGGGCCGAGGAGGTGGCCGACTCGCTCGGCCTGAAGGTCTCCCTCGACCTGCCGATGACGGCCCTGTCCGGCGGCCAGGCCGCCCGCGCGGGCCTGGCCTCGCTGCTGCTCTCCCGCTACGACGTGTTCCTGCTCGACGAGCCCACCAACGACCTCGACCTGGACGGCCTGGAGCGGCTGGAGGCCTTCGTCAAGGGCCTGCGCGCCGGCACCGTGCTGATCAGCCACGACCGCGAGTTCCTGGCCCGCACCGTCACCAAGGTGCTGGAGCTGGACCTGCACCAGCAGCAGGTCAACCTGTACGGCGGCGGCTACGAGGCGTACCTGGAGGAGCGCGCGGTGGCCCGCCGGCACGCCCGCGAGGATTACGAGGAGTACGCCGACACCAAGGCCTCGCTGGAGGCCCGGGCGCAGATGCAGCGCAACTGGATGGAGCACGGCGTCCGCAACGCCCGCCGCAAGGGCGGCGACAACGACAAGAAGGCCCGCGCCACCCGCGCCGAGTCCACCGAGAAGCAGGCCTCCAAGGCCCGGCAGACCCAGCGGATGATCGAGCGGTTGGAGGTCGTCGAGGAGCCGCGCAAGGAGTGGGAGCTGCGGATGGAGATCGCCACCGCGCCGCGCTCCGGCTCGGTGGTCGCCACCCTGCGCGCGGCCGTCGCCCGGCGCGGCGACTTCGCCTTCGGCCCGGTGGACCTGCAGATCGACTGGGCCGACCGGGTCGCCATCACCGGTGCCAACGGCGCGGGCAAGTCCACCCTGTTGGCCGCTCTGCTCGGCCGGCTCGAACTCGACGCCGGCAGTGCCGTGCTGGGCTCCGGCGTGGTGGTCGGCGAGGTCGACCAGGCGCGTGGCTTGTTCCTGGGAGGCGAGCCGCTGGCGGACGCCTTCGCCGCCGCCGTACCGGAGTTCACCGAGGAGGAGGTGCGCACCCTGCTGGCCAAGTTCGGCCTCAAGGCGGCGCACGTGCTGCGCCCGGCCGGCACCCTCTCCCCCGGTGAGCGCACCCGGGCCGCGCTGGCGCTGCTGCAGGCGCGCGGGGTCAACCTGCTGGTGCTGGACGAGCCCACCAACCACCTGGACCTGCCCGCGATCGAGCAGCTGGAGTCGGCGCTCGGCTCGTACACCGGCACCCTGCTGCTGGTCACCCACGACCGGCGGATGCTGGACACCGTGGCGGTGAACCGGCGGATCGAGGTCCGGGACGGCCGGGTGCACGAGCGGTAGCCGGTCCCGCGTGGGAACACGGTCGGCCGCTCCGGGAATTGGTCTCTACCTCTTCCCGGAGCGGCCGTCATGTGCTGTGCTGTCGGCCATGGTTGACAGCACAGTGGCAGGGACGTCCCACCCGACCGTCCCGCTCACCCCGATGACGGTGCCGGCCGACCAGGCCGAGGCCCGTAGCAAGGCCTTCCACGACGTGATGGCGCAGCGCCGGACCGTCCGCGACTACGACACCCGCCCGATCCCGGACGGGGTGATCGAGTGGGCGGTCCGCACCGCGAACACCGCGCCCAGCGGCGCGCACGTCCAGCCCTGGCGGTTCGTGGTGATCACCGACCCGGAGCGCAAGCGGCTGTTGCGCGAGGCGGCCGAGGCCGAGGAGCGCGAGTTCTACGGCCACCGGGCCTCCGAGGAGTGGCTGACCGCGCTGGCGCCGATCGGCACCGACTGGCACAAGCCGTTCCTGGAGGACGCGCCGGCCGTGATCGTGGTCTTCGAGGTGCACAAGGGGCCCGACTCGCCGCGCCCGTACTACACCAAGGAGTCGGTGGGGATCGCGGTCGGGCTGCTGCTGGCCTCGCTGCACCAGGCCGGGCTGGCGACGCTGACCCACACGCCGAGCCCGATGCAGTTCCTCAACGAGGTGTGCGACCGCCCGGCGGAGGAGCGCGCGGCCTACGTGATCCCGGTCGGCTACCCCGCCGAGGGAGCGCGCGTGCCGGACCTGCGGCGCAAGGAGCTCGACGAGGTGCTGGTCCGGCTCTGACGCGCCGGGGGCGCGCCGCCCGTGCTCCCGGCCGGGGCCCGGGGGGGTGCGCCCCTTCCGGAGGTGGCAGGTCCGGGCCAAGGACATAATCGCCGCCATGAGCCGAGTACAGCCGTGGTCCTGCGAGCCCGCCCGGGCGGCGCCGGAGGTGACCGCAGGGCGGCCGCCCGAGCTGTTGCGGCTGCCCGGCGGCCTGTGCCTGCACCGCCGCCGCAGCGCCCACGCGCCGGCGCTGAACCGGGCCGTCCGCGCCAACCTGGAGCACCTGCGGCCCTGGATGGAGTGGGCGGCCGAGGCCCCCAGCCGGGCCCGGACCGCCGAGCTGACCCGGGCCGGCACCGCCGCCTGGGAGGCCGGCACGGACTTCATGTACCTGGCCGACCTGGACGCCGCACCCGGCCGGGTGGTCGGCGCCTTCGGCCTGCACGGGCGGATCGGTCCGGGCGCGCTGGAGATCGGCTACTGGGTCGCCGCCCGGCACGTGGGCCGCGGCATCGCCACCGCCGCGGCCGGGGCGCTGACCGAGGCCGCGCTGGCGCTGCCGGGGATCGCCCGGGTGGAGATCCGCTGCGACCAGGCGAACGGCGCCAGCGCGGCCGTCCCGCGCAAGCTCGGCTACCGGCTGGACCGGGTCACCGAGGCCGCCGTCCGGGCCCCGGCCGAGACCGGACGGCAGCTGGTGTGGGTCAAGGAGCGGCTAGATCAGTAGTAGCGCCCGCCCTCGGCGGCCGGCAGTGCGTCCAGCTCGGCCAGGTCGGCCGCCGAGAGCTCGATCCCGGCCGCGCCCGCGTTGTCCAGCAGGTAGCGCGGGGTCTTGGTGCCCGGGATCGGGAAGACGTACCGGCCCTGCGCCAGCGTCCAGGCCAGCGCGACCTGCGCGGGCGTGGCCCCGATCCGCTCGGCGATCGCCCTGACCCGGCCGACCAGCTCCAGGTTGGCCTGCAGCGCGTCCTGCTGGAAGCGCGGCAGCCGGCGGCGGAAGTCGTCCTCGGGCAGTTCCTCGAGGGAGGTGATCCCGCCGGTCAGGAAGCCGCGGCCGAGCGGCGCGTACGGCAGGAATGCGATGCCCTGCTCCTCGGTGTACGGCAGCACCTCGGCGAGCGCGTCCCGGGTCCACAGCGACAGCTCGGACTGCACCGAGGCCACCGGGTGGACCGCCTGTGCCCGCCGGATCTCCTCGACGCCGACCTCGGAGAGCCCGATCAGCCGGACCTTGCCGGCCTGCACGGTCTCGGCGAGCGCGCCCCAGGTCTCCTCGATCGGCACGGCCGGGTCGACCCGGTGCAGCTGGTAGAGGTCGAGGTGGTCGGTGCGCAGGCGGCGCAGGCTGTCGTCGATCGAGCGGCGCACGTGCTCGGGGCTGCCGTCCCGCTCCCCGTCCGAGCCCACCGAGCCCGGGACCATGCCGACCTTGGTGGCCAGGAAGGCGCGCTCGCGGTACGGGCCCTCCAGGGCGGCGCCGACCACCTCCTCGTTGGTGAACGGGCCGTAGATGTCGGCGGTGTCGATCAGGGTGACGCCGAGGTCCAGCGCCTGGCGGATCACGCCGATGGACTTCTCGTCGTCCCGGTTCCGCACGTCGTAGGCGAAGGTCATCCCCATGCAGCCGAGGCCGATGACGCCGACCTCCGGGCCGCTGCTGCCGAACGGGGCGTTGCGCATGACGGTGCTCCTGTCTGGTTTCCGGCTGCTCCTGCGGTCGATCGGGCCCTGGCCGGCGCACGAGGTCGGTCGCCCGGGGACGGATCGATTCCCACGACCGATCATGTCTGACGTTCGATCAGATGTGGTGGTGGTTCGGCTGATTCCGGCCTTTCCTCTCTCGTGGCCGCCGGACGGTTCATATGGTCATCGCCTCACTGTGGGCGTACGAACGGGGCGCGCGGCTCCGCCTTCACCACCGGGCTCCCGCACCCGGCCGTCGGCTCCCGGCGTTCGTCCCCGCACCGTTCGCCCGGCCCCTGCGGTCCTCCCCCCGCCAAACCGGCGCGCGGGAGCCGCCCGCGGGAGCCCCGCACCACCGGGCGCCGCCCGTCCGGTCTTGGCACGGCTCATCGGGACGGTCGACGCTCTGTTCGCGGCCGATCGACTCGGCCCGACACCACGGAAGTGACCGAAAGCGTCACTCGATTCGGGGAGGAACCCATGGCACTCTCGCGGACCCGCACCGCGGCGCTCGCCCTCGCCGTCGCCGCCACCGCGCTGACCACCACCGCGCTCGCCGCCCCGGCCCAGGCGGCCGGCCACCGCACGTTCAGCCACTTCGACGACGGCAGCTTCGAGTCCCCCAAGGCCCCGACGGGCGCCTTCACCGAGTTCGCCGCCGGGCAGACCATCGGCCCGTGGCAGGTCACCGGCGGCAGCGTCGACCTGATCGGGGCGGGCATGTGGCAGGCCGCCGAGGGCGACCAGGCGCTCGACCTCAACGGCAACGCGCCCGGCACCATCGCCCAGACCTTCACCACCGTCCCCGGCGCCACCTACTCGGTGACGTACGCGCTGGCCGGCAACCCCGACGGCGGGCCCGCCGTGCGGACCGGGCGGGCGCTGATCGACGGGCAGGACTTCCAGGACTACTCCTTCGACGTCACCGGCAAGACCAGGACCGCGATGGGCTACGTCGGACGGCAGTTCAGCTTCGTCGCGCAGAACTCCAGCACCACGCTGACCTTCGAGAGCACCGTGGCCGGCCTGTTCGGCCCGGTGCTGGACAACGTCCAGGTGAAGGAGTGCAAGCCCTGCTGCGGCTGAAAGGGCCTCACCCGGGAGGGCGGTCCTTAAACCCGCCCTAAAACCTGCCCTCGGACGGCTTCCGGAAGCCGGGAAGTGCTTGACGTGCCCAGCTGGTCTAGTCCAGTTTGATCCTCAGCACCGCGTTCCTCCCCGCACCGGACCAGCCCCCATGCTGCCGCCCGCCCGTGTCTCCCCCCTCACGGCGCGGGCGGCCCCACGTCCCGAGAGGCACCCCCATGCCCAGCGCGCTCCAGCACGCCCCCACGCACCGCCGCCCCGCCGGCCGGACCAAAGTCCTCAGCCTGACCGCCGCCGCCGTGCTCGCCGCCGGCGGCCTCGCCACCCTCGCCGGGAACGCCGGCGCGGCCGACGCCGACCTGCTCGCCAACGGAGGCTTCGAGAGCGGCTCCCTCACCCCGTGGAGCTGTTCCGCCGGCACCGGCGGTATCGTCAACTCCGGTGCCCACAGCGGGACCTACGCGCTCAAGGGGGCGGCGAGCGCGAGCGACACCGCGCAGTGCGGCCAGACCGTGAGCGTCCAGCCCAACACCACGTACAGCCTCAGCGCCTGGGTGCAGGGCCAGTACGTCTACCTCGGCGCCACCGGCAGCGGTGTGACCGACCCCGCCGCGTGGACCCCCGGCGGCACCAACTGGCAGCAGCTGTCGGCCAGTTTCACCACCGGACCGAGCACCACCAGCGTCACCGTCTACCTGCACGGCTGGTACGGGCAGGGCGCCTACCTCGCCGACGACGTCACCCTCACCGGCCCCGGCGGCGGCAGCCCGTCGACCCCGCCGACCGGCACCCCGAGCGGCACTCCCACCGGCACCCCGACCGGTGGTCCGAGCACCCCGCCGCCGAACGTCGCGCTCCCGGTCGCCCCGTACATCGACATGGGCGCCTGGCCCACCCCGTCCATGCCCGACATGGCCAAGGCGGGCGGCGTCAGGGGCTACAGCATGGGCTTCGTCACCGGCGTCGGCTGCAAGGCCAGCTGGTTCAACGCCTATGACCCGCGCACCGGTTGGGCCAAGGACCAGATCGACGCGCTGCGCGCGGCCGGCGGTGACGTCAAGCTCTCCTTCGGCGGCGCCGCCGGCACCGAACTCGCCGCCGCCTGCACCTCGGTGGACTCGCTGTTCAACGAGTACGACGCCGTGGTCAACGCCTACGACCTGCGCTACGTCGACTACGACATCGAGGGCGCGGCGATCGCCGACACCGCTTCCGACGACCGCCGCTCGGCCGCGCTCGCCAAGCTCCAGCAGGCCCACCCCGGCCTCAAGGTCTCGCTCACCCTGCCGGTCCTGCCCGAGGGCCTGACCAGCGACGGCGTCGCCGTCGTCAAGTCCGCCCGGGACGCCGGGGTCAACCTCGACCTGGTCAACATCATGGCGATGGACTACTACCGCTCCGGCACCGACTACGGCAACGCCGCCGTCCAGGCCGCGCAGTCGACCTTCGGCCAGCTCAAGGCGCTCTACCCGGCCAAGACCGACGCCCAGCTGTGGGCCATGGTCGGGGTCACCCCGATGATCGGCGAGAACGACGACCATCAGATCTACGACCAGGCCGCCGCCCAGCGGTTGGTTACCTTCGCCCAGCAGAACCACCTCGGGCTGCTCGCCTTCTGGGACGCCACCCGGGACGCCAACGCCTGCACCGGCGGCTCGCTGGCCAAGTGCACCAACATCCCGCAGCAGCCGTACGAGTTCGCCAAGATCTTCAGCCGCTACGCGGGCTGAGTCGACGAGGCTGAACCGACGGCGCGTCCCGAGGTGCCGGTGGTCCGGGGGCCACCGGCACCGGTTCGCTGACCTCCGACTGCGGCTGAGTGCCCGGGGAGAAATTGGCATCCCATCGTCCCGGACCGTCAACTACGCTCCCTCCCACCTGTACGGCACGAGGGGGCGGACATGACGGTCCGGGACGACCACAACCAGCTCAGCACGATCCTTCCGATCGGCGACGACGCACGCGCAGCCGACCTCGGCCCCGAGGAACTCGCCGCGTTCAGCCGCACCCTCGGCCGACTGCGCGCACTCCCCTCCCACGACCGCACCCGGCTGCACGCCGAGCGACAGCTCAGCTCCTTCGTCATGGAGAGCCGCAAGCGCCGCCGCCAGGAGGCCAAGGAGGCGCTCCGGCAGGCCGACGCCGAGCTGATCGCCGCCACCGCGACCGGCGCCCGCCACCGCCGCGAGGACGCACCACTGGCCCCGGCCGGCGGGCCGGTCGGCGAGCTGCGGACACCGCGCAAGTGCTACGTCTGCAAGCAGCCGTACCGCCAGGTCGACGGCTTCTACCACTCGCTCTGCCCGGACTGCGCGGCCGACAACACCGCCCGTCGCGGCCTCAGCACCGACCTGCGCGGGCGTCGCGCGCTGCTCACCGGCGGGCGGGTGAAGATCGGCTTCCAGCTCGCGCTGATGCTGCTGCGGGACGGCGCCGAGCTGATCGTCACCAGCCGCTTCCCGCAGGACACGGTGCGCCGCTTCCGCGCCGCCGAGGGCAGCGGGCGGTGGTGGGAGCGGCTGACCGTGGTCGGCATCGACCTCCGCGACCCGCGCCAAGTCCTCGGTCTGACCGATCAGTTGCGCGCCGACGGCCGACCGCTGGACATCCTGGTCAACAACGCCGCCCAGACGCTGCGCCGCCCGCCGGAGTCCTACGCCCGGCTGGCGGCGGGCGAGTCCACCGCCCTGCCGGCCGCCGACCTCCGGGCCATCACCCGGGCGCCCGGCTTCCAGCCGCTCACCGGTGCGGCCCAACTCCCCTCGGGCGCGGGCGCCCTGCTGGACTTCACCGACGAGGCAGGACTGCTGCCCGACCTCGCGCCCGCCAACTCCTGGTCCGCCACGCTGGGTTCGCTCGACCCGGCCGAGGTGCTGGAGACCCAGCTGGTCAACGCCCTCGCCCCGGCGCTGCTCTGCGACCGGCTGCTGCCGCTGCTGCTCGCCTCCCCGCACCCAGCCCGCTACATCGTCAACGTCACGGCGGTGGAGGGCCGGTTCGCCGTCCGCAACAAGACCGCGCGCCACCCCCACACCAACATGGCCAAGGCCGCGCTCAACATGCTCACCCGCACCAGCGCGGCCGAACTCGCCCCGCAGGGCGTGCACATGTGCGCCGTCGACACCGGCTGGATCACCGACGAGAACCCGGCGCCCAAGAAGACCCGGATCGCCGCCCGCGGCTTCCGCACCCCCCTGGACATCGTGGACGGCGCGGCCCGGGTCTACGACCCGATCGTGCGCGGCGAGGCCGGCCACCCGCTGTCGGGGGTGTTCCTCAAGGACTACCGGGTGGCGGAGTGGTGACGGACGGAGGGTGACGGATTCACCACAACGCCCGGCCCGGGAGCAGTCCCCGGGCCGGGCCGTACGTCATGCGGTGCTCAGCGGCCGGTGGGCAGGTTGGCTCCGCCGGTGCAGTCCAGCACCACGCCGGTGACGAAGGTGTTGGCCGCGAACATGTGGATCGCCCGGGCGACCTCCTCGGGGCGGCCGACCCGGCCGACCGGGGTGGTGGCGGCGAGGCCGTCGAAGAGGGCGGTGCGCCGCTCGGCCGGAACCCGGTCCCACCACGGGGTGTCGATGACGCCGGGCGACACGGCGTTGACCCGCAGCGGGGCGAGCTCGACGGCCAGCGGCGGGACCATCGCCTCCAGCGCGCCGTTGATGGCGGCCAGTCCGGCGGTGCCGGGGAAGGCGGAGCGGGCGGAGGCGGCGGTGATCAGGGTGACCGAGCCGTCCTTGCGCAGGTGCGGCAGGGCCGCCTGGAGGACACGGACCTGCGGCCAGAACTTGGCGTCGAAGCCGTGCGCGAGGTCGGCGAGGTCGAGCTGGGCGAACGGGCCGCTGCCGGCCGCGCCGCTGACCGCGACGACCAGGTGGTCGACGGTGCCGGTCCCGGTGAAGAAGCGGGCCAGGGCGGCCGGGTCGGTCGCGTCCAGCTGTGCGCCGCTGGCCTTGCCGCCGATCCGGGCGACGGCGGCGTCCAGCTTCTCGCGGTCGCGGCCGGTGATCACGACCTCGGCGCCGTCCGCCGCGAATGCGGTGGCGGCCGCCTCGCCGATGCCGGAGCTGCCGCCCATCACGACGACGCGCTGACCGGCGAAGAGGTTCGATGCAGTGCTCATGGTTCTGGCCCTTCCGGCTTTTCGAGTGCTTGTCGAGACCGCTGGTTCCGGTAATGATGGTTGCCGAGACTGTTAGTCTTGTCAAGGGCGGCCGAAAGAAAGGGACACCACGATGAGCGAGACCGACACCCACGCCGAACAGGGCCCCTCCACCCGGCCGCACACCGGCCGCCGCCGCAACGAGGCGGCCCACCGGGCGATCCTGGACGCGGCCCTGCGGCTGCTCGCCGACTCCGACGGCACGCCCGTCACCATCGACGCCATCGCCCGCACGGCCGGCGTCGGCAAGCAGACCGTCTACCGCTGGTGGCCCTCCAAGGGCGCCGTCCTGCTGGACGCCCTCACCGACCGCGCCGACCAGGACGTCTCCGACCAGCCCGACACCGGCGCCCTGCGCACCGACCTGCGCGCCTTCATCGAGACCACCTTCGACGCCGCCCAGCGCGGCACCACCGCCTCCGCGCTGCGCACCGTCGCCCGCGAGGCCGCCCGCGACCCGCACCTGGCCGAACTGATGCGCACCTTCACCGCCACCCGGCGCACCGCCCTGCACGAGCTCCTCGCCCGGGGCCGGGAGCGCGGCGAACTGGCCGGCGACGCCGACCTGGACCTGATCGTGGACCAGGTCTACGGGGTGTTCTGGTACCGCTTCCTGCTCGGCCACGGCCCACTGGACGCGGCCGTCGCCGAGCGCCTCGCCGCCACCCTGACCGAGGGCAACCGGGTCAGCTAGCGCCCCGGCGCCGCACCAGCGGCAGGTACACCTCGTCGACGATCTCCACCAGCACGTCGTCGGGCGCGCTCGGCACCCCGCGCACCACGAACTCGTTGCGCAGCAGCACCACCGTCACCGTCGCCACCCGCAGGTGCAGCACCTCGGGCGCCGCCTCGCCGCGGGCGACGGCCCGGCCCAGCACGGTGAGCCAGGGGGCGGCCGCCGCGTCGCCGGACTGGTCCTGCAACTGCGCCAGGAACTCCGTCGCACCGCCCGCGGCGGCCAGCGGTTCGCGCAGCACCCCGCCGAGCGGGGAGCTCCAGTGCCGGTTCGCCTGGCGCAGCAACTCCAGGGCGTCCGGGTCGACTGGACGCCCTTCGACGTCATCTCCCTCGACCTCTACCGCTCCGCCGAGACCGCCGACCGCTTCGCCGACGGCGTCCGCGACCTGACCGCCCAGGGCAAGCCGGTCGCCATCACCGAGTTCGGCTCCGCCACCTACCGCGGCGCGGGCGACCGGGGCGCGCTCGGCCTGTCGGTGGTCGAGTACGGCCCCGACGGCCCGGTGCGCCTCGACGGCGGCCACCAGCGCGACGAGCCCGGCCAGGCCGCCTACCTGCGCGAACTGCTGACGTCCTTCGACGCCGGCGGGATCGAGGCCGCCTTCGTGTTCACCTTCGCGCTCTACGACTTCGTCCACCGCCCGAACGGCGATCCGCGCGAGGACCTCGACCTGGCGAGCTACGGCGTCGTCAAGGTGTACGAGGACCGCCCGGGGAGCAGGTTCGCCGGCCTCCCCTGGGAGCCGAAGGAGGCCTTCACGGCGGTCGGCGAGTACTACCGGACGAACTGAACGCAGCGGCGCAGGAAGTCGGCCGGTCCGACTTCCTGCGCTCAGGAGATTCAAGCCGTACGGCGGCGGTAGTACGCGATGCCGAGGGCGATGGTGATCGGGCCCCAGAGCATCGCGGGGCTGACGCAGACCCGGTACAGGGCCTCCCACCAGATGTTGCCGAACCCGACCTCGTCCACCACACCGAACCAGACGAGCGGCTGCAGCCCGAACAGTCCGAACAGCACCAGCCCGCCCAGCAGCGTCGCGATCAGCGGCCCGAGCGGCGGCACCCGGTGCCCCCGCAGGAACGGCACCCAGCGCGGGAACACCTCACCCCACCCGCTGACCAGCCCCACGGTGAGCAGCGCCAGCGCCTCGGTGATCAGGCTCAGCGCGAACACGTACGGCGTGTCCCACCATTCGTAGGCCGGGGCGGCCGGATCCACGAGGCCCATCCGGAAGTCGAAGGCGAACGGCAGCCGCCACAGGCAGTGCGGCAGGAGCACGAACGGCAGGGCCCTGGCGAGGCGCAACGCCCAACGGGGAACCGGGCGTTCGGTGTCACCGACCGGGATGTTCTTCAACATGCGTCCACCCTCGCCGGGGCCACCCCGCCCCCACCTCGACCGCGGGGCGGAACCGGCTCCCCCGGCAGAGCCAGTCAGGCATGCGCCAGCAAGCTGACATAGCCCCGCTCCGGATGCTCCGGCCGGGCCTGGTCCAGCCGGGTGGTGACGGTGAATCCGGCCCCGGCCAGCAGCTCGACCAGCCGGTCGCCCGGGACCAGGTACGAGGTGTACGACACCGGATGCCCGTACGCCGAGCCCGGCCGCGACTGCCCGTCCCCGGTGTGGCCGCCCAGCAGCAGGTGCCCGCCCGGGGCGAGCACCCGGTGGAACTCCGCGAACAGCGCGGGCAGTTGCTCGTCCGGTGTGTGGTGCACCGAGTACCAGGCGAGGATGCCGCCGAGGGCACGGTCGGGCAGCTCCAGCGCGGCCATCTCGCCCTGCTGGAAGCGGAGTTCGGGGTGGGAACGGCGGGCGAGCGCGATCATCTCCCCCGACACGTCCACCCCGAAGGCCGGCAGGCCGAGCGCCGCCAGGTGGGCGGTCACCTTGCCCGGGCCGCAGCCGAGATCAGCTACCACGCCGCCGCCCGACTCCCGCACCAGCTCGGCGAAGGCCGCGAGCATGGCGCGCGAGAGGGGGTCCATTCCGGCGGGCGGGACGACCAGCCGGGCGTAGTCGGCGGCGACGGTGTCGTAGGAGCGGCGGACGGCAACGAGGTGGCCGGCGGCGGGGCGGGCCGGTTCGGTCACCACCTCACCCCACCGTCTTCGCGGCCTTCGCGGCGCGCTCGGCGAACACCTTCTCGCGGCGGTCGGCGGTCTGCTTCATCATCCGCTTGCGGTCGCGGGCGGAGAGCCGGTCGATGTAGAGGCCCCCGTCCAGGTGGTCGGTCTCGTGCTGGAGGCAGCGGGCGAAGTAGCCGGTGCCCTCGATCGTCACGGGCTCGCCGTGCTGGTCGACACCGCGCACCACGGCGTGGGCCGGGCGGGCGAGCCGGGTGTTGGCGCCGGGCACGGACAGGCAGCCTTCGACGTCCTCGATCAGGGGGCGGCCGGGCTCCTGCTCCTCGACCACCGGGTTGAGCACGTGCCCGACGTGCCGGACGCCGTCGTCGTCGGGGCAGTCGTAGACGAACAGGCGCAGGTCCACGTCCACCTGGTTGGCGGCGAGTCCGCAGCCGTCGGCGACGTACATGGTGGCGAACATGTCGTCGATCAGCCGGGCCAGGCCCTCGCTGCCGAAGTCCTCCTCGGTCGCCGTACGGCAGGTGCGACGGAGGATCTCCTCCCCCACCTCGGTGATCCGCAGGACGGTCGGACCTTCGCGCGACTCGGACACGGTCGCTCCCCCTCGATCTCGATGGACTTGCTGTCGACTTTGCAAAGTAGCAGACTTTGCAAAGTGACCGAAGACATCGTCAGAACCGGAGCCCTCCCCGAGCACGCCGTCCGCACCGCGCTGCTGGGGCTGCTCGCCGAAGGCGGCACCCTCACCTCCACCGAGGCGGCCGCCCGACTCGGGTACAGCTCGGGCCTGTGCTCGTTCCACCTGCGACAGCTCGCCCGGTACGGCCTGATCGAGGAGGCCCCGGCCACCGACGGCCGGGCCCGGCCGTGGCGGCTGCCCCAGGACCGCCCCGCCGAGGACGACGACGGCTTCGGCGAGCTCGCCCGCGGCCTGGAGGACGAGAGCTACCAGCACTGGCTCGCGCGGCGCGCCGAGGCCCCGGCCGACTGTCAGCGGGACGAGGCGTTCAGCGCCGTCGTCCACCTCACCCCCGAGGAGCTGACCGCCGTCGCGGACGCCGTGCGACAGTTGCTCGCCCGCTACCGCGACCGGGACGCCGACCCGGCCGCGCGGCCCGCCGGGTCCCGTCCGGTCGCCGCCGTGACGCGCCTGTTCCCCCTGCTCGACCGCTGAGGAGTGTCAGGCCACCCGGGCCCTGGTCACCGCCCGGGCCACCGGCCCCACCACCAGCCCCAGCGCCGCCCCCAGCACGACGCCCTGCACGCCGTCCCAGACGTCCTGCACGTCACAGGCCCGCCCGAGCGCGGGCACCGCGTACTGCAGCGCCGACACCGCGAACGGCAGCACCGCCGCACCCAGCAGCGCCACCGCCGCCCGCCGCCGCGTCCCCGCCAGGGCGGCCGCGAAGCCCACCGGGGCGTACGTCGCGAGCTTGAGCTCGATGTGCCGCACGTGCAGCAGCTCGTACGCCGAACGCGGCCGGGCGCCGGACACCGTGCAGTGCCGCGCGGCCTCGGCCGCGTGCCGGAGCACCGACGGCCGGAACGCCTCCGGCAGCAGCGTCGCCACGACCACCCCGCCGAGCCCGAGCAGCAGCAGGAAGCCCACCACCCAGTGGGCCCGCAGCAGCCGCCCCACCGGCCGGTTCAGCAGGGCCGCCGGCACCAGCGAGAGCAGCAGCCCGGGCCAGAAATTCGGCATCCCGCCGAGCACCGCACTGATCACGCCTCAACGGACGCCCCGAACACTCGGCCGGTTCTCACCTGATCGGAACAGGTGTCCGGTTCACTCGACGATCAGGTACCGCTGCTCGCTCTCCCCGCTCACGCAGTTGCCGGTGATCTGCGGCCCGCCGGTGCAGTCCCCCGGTCCCGAGGTGAAGACGGTCCAGATGTACACGCCGGGCAGCTTGGGCGTGTAGGTCAGGTCCAGCCCGGTCTGCCAGGGCAGGTACTCCCAACTCGTGGCGCCCGGCGCCAGCACGTTCACCGAGGAGTCGGTACCGGCGCTCGCCCAGCTGAAGCTCACCGGCTGCCCCGCCTTGACCACCTGCTGGTCCTTCGGGAAGACCGGGATCGGGGCCGAGGGCGCGGACTTGACCGGGTTGGTGTACTGCTTGGCGGCCGGCTGGACGTTCAGGTAGCGCGTGGCGCTCCAGCCGCTGCCGATGCTGCCGTTGGCGGTGTTGGCGCCGACCACGGCCCACTGGTAGACCCCGGCCTCGGTCGGCTTGAAGGTGCAGTCGGCGGAGGTGAGCCAGCCGGAGGCCTGCCAGGGCTCGTTGCCGCGCTTGGTGAAGACCTTGGTCACCGCGGCGGACTTGTCCCAGCTGAGCACCAGCGACCGGCCCAGGGTGAGGGTGTCCTTGTCCGCCGGGGTGAGCAGGCCGGCCGGGTGCGGGGTGCCGCTCGGCACGGCCGCGGGCGGGCCCTGGGTCGAGCCGGTGGCGCCGATGCCGCCCGCAGATCCGCCGGTCACGCAGTCCGGCGGGTTCCCGTCGTCCGTGGCGACCACGAAACCGCCGCCGGTGGCCAGTCCGGCGCTGTCGCCCTTGTCCCGCAGTAGGTACACCGGCACCAGTACCGCCCCCGCGACCAGCGCCAGCACGCTCGGCAGCAGCACCCCCAGCCGCCGCACCCGGAGCCGCCGGGCCACCGCCTCCGCGGGTTCGGTCCGCGCCCAGCCGTCGACCCCGTACGGATCGGTGCCCAGCAGGGTCGGCACCCGGGTGGAGGGCACCCGCCCGGGCAAGGCGCCCGACCCGGGTGCCACCAGCGGCGCCTCCGGCACCGCGGGCTTGACCCGCAGGGCCTCCGGCAGCCACGAGCCGGTCGGCCCGTCGTACCCGGGCCGCCCGAGCCGCTCCAGCAGCTGGGCGGGGGTGGGCCGGTCCTCGGGGCGGCGGGCCAGGCAGGCGGCGACGACCGGGCGCAGGCCCTCGGGCAGGCCGGTGAGGTCCGGCTCGGTGTGCATGATCCGGTAGAGCAGCACCTGCGGGTCACCGCCGCCCCCGTACGGATCGACGCCGGCGGCGTGGCAGAGCACCCGGCCGAGGCTGAACACGTCGCAGGCCGGGCTGAGCGGCTCGCCCGCGATCTGTTCGGGGGCCATGTAGCCGGGGGTGCCGATGACGGTCTGGGTGCGGGTGATCGAGGCGCCGTCGAGGGCGCGGGCGATGCCGAAGTCGATGACCCGCGGGCCGTCGTCGCCGAGCAGGACGTTGGAGGGCTTGAGGTCCCGGTGGACCAGTCCGACCGCGTGGATCGCCGCCAGGGCCTCGGCCAGCCCGGCGCCCAGCACCCGCAGCACCGGTTCGGGCAGCGCGCCGTGGGCGGCGACGGCCGCGTCCAGGGACGGGCCGGGGATGTAGGCGGTGACCAGCCAGGGCGGGTCGCCCTCCGGGTCGGCGTCGACCACCTGGGCGGTGTGGAAGCCGCCGACCCGCCGGGCGGCCTCCAGTTCCCGGGTGAAGCGGAGCCGGAACTCCGCGTCGGTGGCGAGGTCCCAGTGCACGCACTTGACCGCGACCAGCCGCCCTCCCGGCGAGCGGCCCAGGTACACGACCCCCATCCCACCGCTGCCGAGCCGGGCCAGCAGTCGGTAGCGGCCGCCGATCACCGTCGGATCGGTAGGTCTCAACGCCTCCACGTCCCACCCCCGGCGTGCGCGTTCCACGTCCTGCGGAGCCATGGTGGCTGATGAGACATCAACTCTCCGTCCCCGCAGCGGAAATCATCTCAGCTGCAGATGCGGCAGACCAGTTCACGAAGGCAAAAAGATCAGCCGGGCGGGGCCCGGGCAAGCTCAGTGCGGGATCGAGGAGATCAGCTCCTGTGCCCCCTGCCGCTTGAGCGCCAGGGCGACCGAGGTGCCGAGGTCCTCCGGGCTGAGCGCGCCCGCCCACTCGTGGGCGTCCAGCACCCGCTTGCCGTCCGGGCTGAACACCCGGCCGCGCAGCGAGAGCCGGCCGTCCGCCTCGGCCCTGGCGTAGCCGGAGATCGGGCTGTTGCAGTGGCCCTGCAGCGCGTGCAGGAACATCCGCTCGGCCGCCGCCTCGCGCCAGGTGTCGTGGTGGCCGAGCCCCGTGACGGCCTCGATGGTCGCGCTGTCGTCCTCGCGGCACTGCAGGACGAGGATGCCGGCGCCGATCGGCGGGCACATCTCCTCGACGCCGAGGACCTCGGTGATCCGGGCCCGCTCGCCGATCCGCTCCAGGCCGGAGACGGCCAGCAGCAGCGCGTCGACGTCGCCGGCCGCCAGCTTGGCGAGCCGGCTGTTGGCGTTGCCGCGGATCGGGACGCACTCCAGGTGCGGGTGGGAGGCGGCGAGTTGGGCGACGCGGCGGACGGAGGAGGTGCCGATCCGGGTGCCGGGCGGGAGTTCGGCGAGGGTCAGACCGCCGGGGTGGACGAGTGCGTCGCGGATGTCGTCGCGGCGCAGGTACGCGGCGAAGACGGTGCCGGCGGGCAGCGGGCGGTCGGCGGGCACGTCCTTGAGGCAGTGCACGGCGACGTCGGCCTCCCCGGCGAGCAGCGCGGCGTCGACCTCCTTGGTGAACGCGCCCTTGCCGCCCAGTTGGGCGAGGTCGCCGGTCCAGCGGTCGCCCGAGGTGGTGACCGGCACCACCTCGGTGCGCAACCCCGGGTGCAGTTCGGCGAGTTCGGCGCGGACCCGGTCGACCTGGGCGAGCGCCATGGGAGAGGAGCGGGAGACGATGCGGATCAGCTCAGCGGTGGCCATGGCGCGATGATAGGCGCTCGAACACCGGCGGTTGGCGGTGCGTCAGCCGTACGGCGGACGGCCGGGCGGTGGACCACCCGGCCGTCTCCGTCCCGTGGGACCTCACTCGTTGTGCAGCACCTCGGCGATCGGCAGCCGGGACGCCGAGCGGGCCGGGAGGAGCGCGCCGAGCACGGCGATCGCGACCCCCGCCAGGGCGAGGGCGATGAGCAGCGGGGCGCCCCAGACGTTGATGGCGTTCTCCGGGAAGTCGATGATCGCGACGTTCTCGGTGATCAGCCGGTGCGCCAGGATCCCGAGCGGGATGCCGATGATCCCGCTGGCCACGCCCTGCCAGGCCACCGAGGTGACCGTCATCGCGACGACCTGCCGGGGCGTCATCCCGATCGACTTCAGCATGCCGAGGTCGCGGCGGCGTTCGCGGATGGTGAGCAGCAGGGTGTTGAAGACGCCGAGCGCGGCGACCACCGACAGCAGGACGGAGAAGGTCGTGCTGAAGGACTTGATCGCGACGACGGATCCATCCGTGCCCGGCGTGGACACCGAGGCCGACAGGCTCGGGTCGGCGTCCGTGACGGCCTTCTGGTAGGCCACGGCGTCGGTGCCCGCGGCGAGCTTCACGTCGTACTCGACCACGTGCGGGTCGGGGGTGAGCAGGGCCCTGGTGGCGGCGTTGGAGGAGATCGCGTTGGCGTTGCCCTGGGCCTCCTTGCCGACGATGGTGACGGTGGTCTGCCGCCCCTCCAGGACCAGGGTGACCCGGTCGCCGAGCTTGAGCCCGTGCTGGTCCAGGAAGGCCGGCCCGGCCTCGATCTCGTTCAGCCCGGTCGCCAGGCGTCCCTCGACGACGTCGAGCCGCCGGTGGTCGACCATGGCGTCGCCGCCGTAGAAGTTGGCGAAGACCAGCTGGGGCTGGCCGAGGATGCCGACCCGGACCAGTCCGCGGACGGATACCCGCTCGGCGCCGGGGGTGGCGTGCAGCATCGCCTCGGTCTGGTCCGGGGTCAGCCGGGCCTCGATCTTGTTCTCCGAGAAGGCGCTGGTCTGCACGTCGATGTGGGTCCTGCCGTCGGGCACGGCCCCCATGGTCCTGGCCAGGGTGCTGCTCACTCCGGTGGTCACGGTGACGGTGACCACGCCGAGCACGATCGCCGCCATGGTCAGCGCGGTGCGGGCCGGGCGGGCGAAGGGCTGGCCGAGGCCGAGGCTGACGGCACGCGGCAGCCTGGTGCCGCTCAGCCAGCGCTGGACCTTGAGGCCTCGCCCGGTGCGCGGTGCGCTGCCGGCCGAGATGGCCTGGGCGGCGGAGAGCCGATGGGCGCGCGAGGCGGGCACGAGCGCGGCGAGGGCGACCAGCAGCGGGACGCCGATCAGGGTGGCGGCGGGCAGCCAGCCGGCCGGTTCGATCACGGCGGTGCCGGTCGCGATCCCGGAGAACGCGGTCTGGAGGATCGGGTACGAGGCCGCCCAGCCGGCCGCCGTGCCGAGGATCGTGCCGACGACCGCGGGCACCGAGACCATGGTCAGGTAGACGGTGACCACCTGGCGCGGGGTGAAGCCGATCGACTTCAGCACGCCGATGTGCCGGTAGCCGGAGATCACCGCGCCGCTCACCACGTTGCCGACGATCAGCGCGGCGACGACCAGGCCGAGCACGCCGAAGACCGTCATCAGGGGCAGGTAGGCGTCGGCGCCCGCCGAGAAGGCCTGCTTGAGCACCAGGTAGGACTGCCCGCTCTCGACGGCGTCCTCGGGCAGGCCCTCGGTGGTGTCGGCGAACGAGGTGGTCAGCTGCTGCTCGGTGGCCGCGTCGGTGAAGCGGTAGAGCATCTGTCGGCCGGTGGGGTGCAGGGCGGCCGCCTGCTCGGGGGTGACCCAGCCGCCGGAGGACTGGCTCATGCCGCTCGCGAAGCCGACGATGGTGAGCTTCAGCCCGGTGCTGGTGGTGAGCGGCGTGCCGAGGAACCGAGCCGCACCGCCGCCGCCCATGTTGATGACCACCTCGCCGGGTGCGGAGGCCCAGCGGCCGGACAGCAGTTCCACCCGGTCCACCGGCGCGGACGCGGGGTCGGGTCGGCCGACCAGGGTCAGCGGGCCCGGTGGGCGGCCTACCCAGTCGGTGGGGATGGTCACCACGGCCTGGTCGAAGGGCCCGGCGGCCGCCTCGACGCCCGGCCGGTGGGCGGTGGCGGCCAGTTGCTCCGCCGAGGCCTTGGCCGGGTCGAAGAGGGCGGTGACGTGCGGGCCGCGCTCGGCCTCGAAGGCGGCGTCGAACGGCGCCCGGGCGGCGCTGATCACCGCGAGGGCGAGCAGTACGGTCGCGGTGGAGCAGAAGACGACCAGTCCGATCACGATGGTCTGCACCCGGCGGCGCTTCACGGCCGCCCGCGAGGCGCGCCACACCGCACCACCGTTCATGACTGCGGCTCCAGCATCCGCTCGCGCGCCACCCTGCCGTCCGCGACCTCGACCAGCCGGCTGGCGCAGCGGGTGGCCAGGTTGGGGTCGTGGGTGACGATCAGCAGGGTCTGCCCGATCTGGTTGAGGTCGATCAGCAGGTCCATCACCTGCTCGCCCGAGCGGCTGTCCAGCGCGCCGGTCGGCTCGTCGGCGAGCAGCAGCGCCGGGCGGTTCATCAGGGCGCGGGCCACCGCGACCCGCTGGCGCTCGCCGCCGCTGAGCGCGGCCGGGTAGACGTCCTTGCGGTGCGCGACGCCGAGTTCGTCCAGCAGCTCCAGTGCCCGGCGGCGGGCCTGCTTGGCCGTGGTGCCGGTCAGCTGGGCGGCCAGGGCGACGTTGTCGAGGGCCGGGAGGTCGTCGATCAGGTTGAAGAACTGGAAGATCATGCCGATGTGGCGGCGGCGGAAGAGGGCCAGCCCGTTCTCGTTCAGCCCGCCGAGGTCCTGGCCCTGCACCCGGACGGTGCCGGAGCTGGGCCGGTCCAGCCCGGCCACCATGTTCAGCAGGGTGGACTTGCCGCACCCCGAGGGGCCCATCACGGCGACCGCCTCGCCCGCCCTGATCCGCAGGTCGACGCCGTCGAGCGCCTTGGCGTCGCCGAACTCCTTGTGCACCCCGGACAGCTCGACGACGAACGGCGTGTCGTCGGGCCGGGAGGTCCCGTCGTGGTCGTTGCTCATGGTCGACGACGGTAGGCGCGCCGGGCCGGGCCGGGCGTCCCACCCCGGGTGTAACCACAGGTCGCCGTAGTACCGGGGATGTACGGGGGCGGCACCCCCGGATGATGTCGATCAAGCTCCCAGCTGGGAAGCTGGCACCGTGTGGGGAACGGAGACGGACTGGATCGCGGTGGCGGTGGCGGGCACGGCCTGCGCCGGCGCCGGCTGGCTGGGCGTCGCGCTGGTCCGGGCGCGCCGGCTGTACCGGGCGGCCATCGGCGAGCGCGGCTGGCTGCTGGAACGGGAGCGGGAGAGCGCCGCGAGCGCCGCCGTGGACGCCGAACGGGCACGGATCGCCTCCGAGTTGCACGACATCGTGAGCCACAACGTGAGCCTGATGGTGGTGCAGGCCGGGGCCGCGCGCGAGGTGCTGGCCACCATGCCGGAGGAGGCGGCGGCCGCGATGGGCGCGGTCGAGGCGGCCGGACGGGACGCGATGACCGAACTGCGGCACCTGCTGGGCCTGCTCGCCCCGGCCGCGGACGGCAGCGAGGAGCCGGAGCCCGCCGAGTTCGCGCCGCAGCCGAGCCTGAGCCGGCTGAGCCCGCTGATCGACCGCTTCGCCTTCGCCGGGCTGCCGGTGGAGGTGCGGATCTCCGGCGAGCCGCGCCCGCTGCCCGGCGGCATCGACGTGACGGCGTACCGGATCGTCCAGGAGGCGCTGACCAATGCGCTCAAGCACGGGGACGGGGTGACGGCGGAGGTGACGGTGCGGTACGCGGACCACTACCTCCGGGTGGAGGTGCTGAACACCGGCCCGAGCGTGCTCTCCGGCGCGGCCGCGTCCTCGCCGGAGAGGCCGAAGCAGGCGGACGGCGCCGGGCGCGGGCTGCTCGGCCTGCGCGAACGGGTCGCGGTGTACGGCGGGGACCTCGACGCCCGGCGCCGGATCGGCGGCGGCTTCCGGGTGCGCGCCCGCATCCCACTGGACCGGCCGTGACGGAGGGCCCCATGACGGAGACCGAACAGCGCCGCCCCCGGGTGGTGATCGCCGACGACCAGGAGCTGGTCCGCACCGGCTTCCGGATGATCCTCACCGCGCGCGGCATCGACGTGGTCGCCGAGGCCTCCGACGGCGCCGAGGCGGTGGCCGCCGCCGTCCGGCACCGGCCCGACGTGGCCCTGCTGGACATCCGGATGCCGACCATGGACGGCCTGGAGGCCGCCCGCCGGATCCTGGCCCAGGTGCCCGACTGTCGGGTGATCATGCTGACCACCTTCGACCTGGACCACTACGTCTACGCCGCGCTGTCCGCGGGCGCCAGCGGCTTCCTGCTCAAGGACGTCACCTCGGCCCATCTCGCCGCCGCCGTCCGGCTGGTGGACACCGGCGACGCCCTGCTCGCCCCGTCGATCACCCGCCGGCTGGTCGAGCGCTTCGCGACCGGCGCTCCGCACCCGGCCGCCCGCGGCGCCGACTCGCCGCGGCTGCACCGCGACCTCGCACCGCTCACCCCGCGCGAGGTGGAGGTGCTCGGGCTGCTCGGACGCGGGCTGTCCAACGCCGAGTTGGCGGTCGAACTGACCCTCAGCGAGTCGACGGTGAAGACCCATGTGGCCCGGATCTTCGCCAAGTTGAACCTGCGCGACCGGGCCCAGGCGGTGGTGCTCGCCTACGAGACCGGACTGGTCTCACCGGGCGTGAACGACTGAGCCGGCAATTCCCGTGTGCCGGAAGGCCAATTCACCTGACAATCGGCCAGCTCACTCGTTCGGGGGAACCAGTCCGGGGGTTCACATTTTTGCCAGTCCACGGGGCAGCATCTGCATGTCCGCGCCCGAACCACCGGAACCGTTTCGGGCGGCGCCACCCCGCATGACGAAGACCATTGGACAGGCCCGTGACCACCAACCCCCCCGTGTGGGACTGCCCCTTCCACCACACCGACGGCCTGGAGTTCGACCCCCTCCTCAAGCGCCTGCTGACGGAGGCCCCGATCGCCAGGATCCGACTGCCGCACGGCGAGGGCGAAGCCTGGCTGGCCACCCGCTACGAGGACGTCAAGGTGGTCACCACCGACCGCCGGTTCAGCCGCGCCGCCGGCATCGGCCGCGACCTGCCCCGGATGACGCCCGCCACCATCGCCCAGGCCGAATCGATCAACCTGATGGACCCGCCCGAGCACAACCGGCTGCGCCGCCTGGTCGCCCAGGGCTTCACCAACCGCCAGGTCGAGCGGATGCGCCCGGCCACCCAGCGGATCGTCGACGGCTACTTCGACGAGATGGAGGAGCACGGCGCCCCGGCCGACCTCGCGCACTTCCTCTCCAACCGGCTCCCGCTCACCACCATCTGCGAGCTGCTGGAGATCCCCGAGCCGGACCGCGACCGACTGCGCGGCTGGGCCGTCGCCATGATGCGGATGGGCCCTGGCAGTGGCGAGGGCCAGGAGGAGGCGAAGGCAGCCCTGCGGGCCTACTTCGCCGAGTTGACCGCCACCCGCCGCGCGCACCCCGGAGCGGACCTGATCAGCGCGCTCGCCACCGCCCGGATCGGCGAGGACCTGCTGGACGAGGACGAGTTGGCCGTCATGGCGATGGTCCTGCTGGTCACCGGCCACGACACCACCACCTACGACCTCAGCAACATCACCTACACGCTCCTCACCCACCCCGAGCAGCTCGCCGAGCTGCGCGCCCAGCCGGACACGCTGCCGCAGGCCCTCGAGGAGTTGCTGCGCTTCATCCCGTTCCGCCAGGGCCCCGGCATCGCCCGGGTCGCCACCGAGGACGTCGAACTGGGCGGGGTGCTGATCCGGGCCGGCGAGGCCGTGCACGTCTCCTACCTGACCGCCAACCGGGACCCAGCGGTCTACGAGCACCCCGACGAGCTGGACTTCGACCGCGCCGCCGGGCCCGTCAACATGGCCTTCGGCCACGGCCAGCACCGCTGCCTCGGCTCGCACCTCGCGCTGATGGAACTGCAGATCGCCATCGGCACCCTGCTTCGGCGCTTCCCGGGGCTGCGGCTGGCCGTCGACCCGTCCGAACTCGACTGGAACTCCGGCTCGATCTGGCGCTTCCCGCGCACCCTGCCGGTCGCCTGGTAGCAACTCCCCTCCGCCACACCGTTCCCGCACCGGGGAGACCCACACCATGGCCACACTCTGCCGCCCCGCCATCGCCGTGCCCGAGCACGTCATCACCCTCGACGAGACCCTCGACCTGGCCCGCAGCCTGCACGCCGGCCACCCCCAACTCGGCCTGGCCCTGCGGCTGATCGAGAACACCGGGGTGCGCACCCGGCACCTGGTCCAGCCACTCGAACAGACCCTCACCCACCCGGGCTTCACCGTCCGCAACCAGGTGTACGAGCGGGAGGCCAAGCTGCGCGTCCCCGAGGTGGTCGAACGCGCCCTCGACCACGCCGAGTTGGGCGCCCCGGACATCGACCTGATCATCTACGTGTCCTGCACCGGCTTCATGATGCCGTCGATGACCGCCTGGCTGATCAACACCATGGGCTTCCGCTCCGACACCCGCCAGGTGCCGATCGCCCAGCTCGGCTGCGCGGCCGGCGGCGCCGCCGTCAGCCGCGCCCACGACTTCTGCCGCGCCTACCCGGGCGCCAACGTGCTCATCGTCGCGTGCGAGTTCTGCTCCCTCTGCTACCAGCCGACCGACCTCGAGGTCGGCTCGCTGCTCTCCAACGGCCTGTTCGGCGACGCCGTCGCCGCCGTGGTGATGCGCGGGCACGGCGGCTGCGGGGTGCAGATCGAGCGCAACGGCTCCCATCTCGTCCCGGACACCGAGGGCTGGATCTCGTACGGGGTCAAGGACACCGGCTTCCACTTCCAGCTGGACAAACGGGTGCCCGGCACGATGGAGATGCTGGCCCCCGCGCTGCGCACCCTGGCCGGGAAGCACGGCTGGGACGTCTCCGGCCTGGGCTTCTACATCGTGCACGCCGGCGGCCCGCGCATCCTGGACGACCTGTGCCACTTCCTCAACCTGGAGCCGGAACGGTTCCGCTACAGCCGGGCCACGCTGACCGAGCGCGGCAACATCGCCAGCGCCGTCGTCTTCGACGCCCTCGCCCGGCTGTTCGCCGACGGCGGCGTGCCCGAGGGCACCCCGGGCCTGCTCGCCGGCTTCGGACCGGGCATCACCGCCGAGATCGCCCTGGGCAGTTGGGTCGGCGCCACGGCGGAGGCGGTGCACCGCCGCCCGCGTGCCATCGCCACCTCCGACATCGCCCTCGTCCACCAGGGCGTCCCCCGCCGTTTCCCGGCCGGAACTACGATCACCGAATGACAGACACCACGGACCGCACCGCCACCTCCGCCGGAGCCGCCGAACTCGCGGCCCTCTTCCCTGCGTTGCACGCGCCGCAGTACTGGGCCTGGGGTCGCTACGACGCCAGGTTCTCCACCGAGCTGCCGCCGGACGAGCTGGTCACCAACATCCACCTGGTCGGATTCGCGGACGGCAACGTGGTGCTGTGCCGCGACGACCGGGACCACTGGTTCCTGCCCGGCGGCACCCGGGAGCGGGACGAGTCCGTCGCGGAGTGCCTGGAGCGGGAGCTGCGCGAGGAAGCCGGCGCCCGGCTGCTCGGCGAGCCGGGCTGGCTGGGCGCGCACCGCTGCCACACCGAGGACGCGGTGCCGTACCGGCCGTGGCAGCCGCACCCGGACAAGGCCTGGCTGTGGGGCTGGGGCGAGGTCGAGCTGGACTCGACGCCGACCAACCCGGCGGACGGCGAGCAGGTGGTCGAGGTCCGGGCCGTCCCGGTCGCCGAGGCGCAGCGGCTGTTGCTGACCGGGCACGACGCCTGGTGGGGCGAGCTGATCGGGCTGGCGGTGGAGCTGCGGCGGCGCGCCGGGCTCGGCTGAGGTCGCCCCAGGCCCCAGGCCCGGGATATTCCCGCCGAGCCGCAAAACCACTGGAACGGCGTAGCACCGGACGGCGATGTCCGTTTTGCGGTGATATGACTCGGCCATGGACACCTACGCGTTGGCCACCTCGCTGGCCGTGGACTACCCGGTGCTCAACATCTTCTGGACGATGTTGGAGCTGTTCCTGTGGATCCTGTGGTTCTTCCTGCTGTTCAAGATCATCACGGACATCTTCCGCAGCCACGACATCGGCGGCTGGGGCAAGGCCGGCTGGCTGGTCCTGGTGATCTTCCTCCCGCTGATCGGCGTCCTCGTGTACCTCATCGCCCGTGGCCAGGGCATGGGGATGCGGGACATCGAGCAGGCCCAGCAGGCCGACGCGGCGGTCCGGGCCTACATCCGGGACGCGGCCGGAACGCCCCCGCAGGAGGGCGGCGGCGGCCGCAGCCATGTCGAGGACCTGGCGAGGCTGGCGGATCTGAAGGCGAAGGGCGCGATCTCCGACGAGGAGTACCAGAAGGCCAAGGACAAACTCCTGGTCTGACCAGCGGAAACGGCCGGGGCCGGGGGACGTGTGACACGTCCCCCGGCCCCGGCGTCTCGCTCAGCGCCGTCCGGAGCGCCGGTCCTTCGAGCCGCTGTCGCCGCCGGAGCCGCCACCGGCCAGCCCGGCCCGGCGCAGCGCGTCCGCCATGGCGCTGTTCGTCAGCGGGACGTTGCCGCCGGATCCGCCCCGGTCCCGCCGGTCCTGGCCGCCGCGACCGCCCTGGCCGCCCTGCCCCTGGCCGCCGCTGCGCCGCTCCTGGCGGGGCGGGCGGGCCTGCCGGTCGCCCCGGTCGCCGCCACGGTCGCCGCGCTCGCGGCCGACCTCGTCGTCCAGCCGCAGGGTGAGCCCGATCCGCTTGCGCGGCACGTCCACCGAGACCACCCGGACCTTGACGATGTCGCCGGGCTTGACCACCTCGCGCGGGTCCTTGACGAAGTTCTTCGACAGCGCCGAGACGTGCACCAGTCCGTCCTGGTGGACGCCCACGTCGACGAAGGCGCCGAAGGCGGCGACGTTGGTCACCACGCCCTCCAGCACCATGCCGACCTCCAGGTCGCCGATCTTGTCGACGCCCTCCTTGAAGACGGCGGTGCGGAAGGCCGGACGCGGGTCGCGGCCCGGCTTGTCCAGCTCGCCGAGGATGTCGGTGACGGTCGGGATGCCGAAGGTGTCGTCCGCGAAGTCGGCCGGGCGCAGCGCCCGCAGCCGCTCGCCGTTGCCGATCAGCTCGCGCAGCTCCCCGCCGGTCGAGGCGAGGATGCGGCGCACCACCGGGTAGGCCTCGGGGTGCACGCTGGAGGCGTCCAGCGGGTCCTCGCCGCCGGGGATGCGCAGGAAGCCGGCGCACTGCTCGAAGGCCTTGGGGCCGAGCCGGGCGACGTCCTTGAGCTGCTTGCGGGTGCGGAACGGGCCGTTGGCGTCGCGGTGGGCCACGATGTTGTCCGCCAGCGTGGCGGTGATGCCGGAGACCCGGGTGAGCAGCGGTGCCGAGGCGGTGTTGACGTCCACCCCGACGGCGTTGACGCAGTCCTCGACCACGGCGTCCAGCGAGCGGGAGAGCTTCACCTCGCTCAGGTCGTGCTGGTACTGGCCGACGCCGATCGACTTGGGGTCGATCTTGACCAGCTCGGCCAGCGGGTCCTGGAGGCGGCGGGCGATGGAGACCGCACCGCGGATCGACACGTCCAGGTCCGGCAGCTCCTGGGAGGCGAAGGCGGAGGCCGAGTAGACCGAGGCGCCGGCCTCGCTGACCATCGCCTTGGTGAGCTTCAGCTCGGGGTGGCGCTTGATCAGGTCCTCGGCGAGCTTGTCGGTCTCCCGGGAGGCGGTGCCGTTGCCGATCGCCACCAGGTCGACCTGGTGCTTCTCGGCGAGCGCGGCCAGGGTGGCCAGGGCCGCGTCCCACTTGTTGGCGGGCTGGTGCGGGTAGATGGTCTCGTACGCGACGACCTTGCCGGTGGCGTCCACCACGGCGACCTTCACCCCGGTGCGGAAGCCCGGGTCCAGCCCCATGGTGGCGCGGGTGCCGGCCGGGGCGGCGAGCAGCAGGTCGCGCAGGTTGGCGGCGAAGACGCGCACCGCCTCGTCCTCGGCCTCGGCGCGCAGCCGGGCGCGCAGGTCGATGCCCAGGCGCACCAGGACGCGGGTGCGCCAGGCCCAGCGGACGGTGTCGCCGAGCCACTTGTCGGCCGGGCGGCCGCGGTCGGCGATGCCGAAGCGGGCGGCGATGCGCTGCTCGTAGTCGTTCTCGCCGGGCAGGTCGCCCTCGGACTCGCCTTCGTAGGGCGAGAGTTCGAGGTCGAGCACCTCCTCCTTCTCGCCGCGCAGCATCGCCAGGATGCGGTGCGAGGGCAGCTTGGTGTACGGCTCGGCGAAGTCGAAGTAGTCGGCGAACTTGGCGCCGTCGCCCTCCTTGCCGTCGCGGACCCTGGCGACCAGGCGGCCGCGGGTCCACATCCGCTCGCGCAGCGAGCCGACCAGGTCGGCGTCCTCGCCGAAGCGCTCGACCAGGATCGCCCGGGCGCCCTCCAGGGCGGCCGCGCCGTCCGCCACCGACTCGTTCAGGTACTGGGCGGCCAGGGCGGCCGGGTCCTGCGTCGGGTCGGCGAGCAGGGTGTCGGCCAGCGGCTCCAGCCCGGCCTCGCGGGCGATCTGCGCCTTGGTGCGCCGCTTGGGCTTGAACGGCAGGTAGATGTCCTCCAGCCGGGCCTTGGAATCGGCCGCCAGCACCTGGGCGCGCAGCGCGTCGTCCAGCTTGCCCTGGGACGCGATCGACTCCAGGACGGCCGCCCGGCGCTCCTCCAGCTCGCGCAGGTAGCGCAGCCGCTCCTCCAGGGTGCGCAGCTGGGCGTCGTCCAGCGAGCCGGTGACCTCCTTGCGGTAGCGGGCCACGAAGGGGACGGTCGAGCCGCCGTCGAGCAGTTCGACCGCAGCCTTCACCTGCCCCTCGCGGACGCCCAGTTCCTCGGCGATCTTGCGCTCGATCGCCTGCTGGGCCTGCCGGGCCCCCTGTTCGACTGGCGTGGTCACGAAGCCGGTCACCTTCTCCTTCAGTGCTTTCGCCCTACGCCCTGCATTCTGGCAGGTGCCGGTGACGGCTCCCGGCCGCACCCGGGGCGGCGGGCGTGGCGTGGATTCCCCCCGAGACAACCACGCTCGGACGGGGGCCAGTTGTGGACCGTCCGCAGCCGGACCCCGGTTGGACCTCGGCCGAACCTCGGTTGATCGAAGTGGTGTGCACAGTTCGCGAATCCGGCTGAAGGGCGGCGATCTGCGCTGTACGCTGCCGGGCATGTGCGCAGCCGTCCGGATGCACCCCGATGAACCGGTCGTCGACGCGGCCCTGGTACGGCGGTTGATCTCCGCCCAGTTCCCGCAGTGGGTGGGCCTTCCGGTCACACCCGTCGGGTCCGCCGGGACGGACAACGCGATGTTCCGGCTCGGGCCCGAACTCGCCGTCCGGCTGCCCCGGGTGGAGTGGGCCGCCGGGGACGTCCGCCGCGAGCACCAGTGGCTGCCCCGACTGGCGCCGCAGTTGCCGCTGCCCGTCCCCGCCCCGCTGGCCGTCGGCCGCCCCGCCGCGAACTACCCCTGGCAGTGGTCGGTGGTGCGCTGGCTCGACGGCGTCAATCCGGCCGTCGGCGCGCTCGCCGCGCCCGAGGCCCTCGCCCGCGACCTGGCCGGCTTCGTCAACGCCCTGCGCGCCCTCGACCCCGCCGGCGCCCCGGCCGGCCCCCGCAGCGCGTCGCTCGCCTCCCGGGACGGCTCCACCCGCGCGGCGATCGCCCAACTCGCGGGCACGATCGACACCGCGGCCGCGACCGCCCTGTGGGACAAGGCGCTGCGCCTGCCCGAGTACGCGGGCCCGCCGGTCTGGATGCACGGCGACCTCACCCCCGGCAACCTCCTGGTCGACAGATCCGGCCGGCTCTCCGCCGTCATCGACTTCGCCCTGATGGGCGTCGGCGACCCCACCGCCGACCTGATCGCCGCCTGGAACCTGCTCCCCGCCTCCGCGCGCCCCGCCTTCCGCGCCGCCCTGCGCGCCGACGACGCCATGTGGGCGCGCGGCCGCGCCTGGGCCCTCTCCATGGCCCTGGTGACCATCCCCTACTACCGCCACACCGACCCGGCGCTGACCGCCAACGCCCGCCACGTCGTCCGCGAGGTGCTCGCCGACCGCAGCGTCTGACGGTCACGTTCCGGCGGGCGTCGTAGCGGGCGGCGCGAGGCGAGCCCACAGGCGGCTCGTGTCGGGCTCACGGCCCCAAGCAGCGGACAACTGCCGGACGAGTCGGAGGCCCGGGCTGTCCGGCAGGGGGCCGCCGGACAGCCCGGTGCCGGCGGCCTCGATCCAGAGACCGGTGGGGGCGGAGTACTCGAAGAGGACGTCGATGTGCTGCAAGCGGAGGCGCTGTCTCCCCGCGACAGCGCAGATCTGATCCGCAGCGTGAGGGAAGGACTTCTCGACATGATGCCCAGTAAGACCACGGTCCCCTGGCGCAAGTCCAGCTGTAGCGGAAACAACGGCGGCAACTGCATCGAGGTGGCCACGGCCCACCACGGGCAGCTCGTCCGTGACTCGAAGGATCCCGGCGGCCCCGTCCTCGGATTCGGTCCCGTCGCCTGGCAGTCCTTCATCGACGCCGTCCGCACCGACCGACTCCGCTGACCGGCGTCGGAGCGCCGTTGGCCGTTGCTGTGGGCCTCCCCGCACTGACTGGCTAGGGCCCCGACATCCCTTCGCTCACGGCCGCCAGCAGGTGGCCGACCAGCGGGCTCCGGTCGTCGGCGCGCCAGGCGACCGCGGAGCGGGTGCGGGCGGTGCCCGGCTCGATCCGGCGGAAGGCGACGCCCCGCAGGCGGATCCGCCGGATGCCCGCCGGGGCCAGCGAGACGCCGAGGCCCGCCCCCACCAGCGCGCACACCGTCTGCCACTCCACCGCGTGCTGCCCGATCCGCGGGGTGAAGCCCGCCTCCGTGCACAGGCCGGTGATCCGGTCGTACAGCTGCGGCCCCTCCTCCCGGGGCAGCAGCACGAACGGCTCGTCCGCCAGCTGCCCGAGCCGGACGGCCCGTTCGGCGGCCAGCGGGTGGTGCGCCGGGAGCACGGCGACGAAGGGCTCGCTGAGCACCGTCCGGAAGCGCAGCTCCGGCTCGTCCTCGGGCGGTTCGCGCAGCAGGCCGACGTCGATGCCGCGGTCGTGCAGGGCGGCGAGCTGCGGGGCGCTGGTCATCTCCCGTACGTCCAGGTGCACGCCCGGGTGGCGATCCCGGAAGGTGCGCAGCAGGCCGGGCAGCACGGTCAGGGCCAGCGAGGCGGAGAACCCGATCCGCAGCCGGCCCGCCTCGCCGCTGCCGACCGCCCGGGCGGCGGCCAGCCCGTCCGCGAGGTCGGCCAGCGCCCGGCGCGCGGCGGGCAGCAGCTCGCGCCCGGCCGGGGTCAGGGTGACGCCGCCGGGCTCGCGCAGGAACAGCGGGTGGCCGACCTTCTCCTCCAGCCGGCGGATCTGCTGGCTCAGCGGCGGCTGGGCGATGCCGAGGCGGGCGGCGGCGCGGCCGAAGTGCAGTTCCTCGGCGAGCACCACGAAGGCGTGCAGCTGCGGCAGGGGGAGTTCGGGGCGGGCCATACGGTGAGAGATATCAGATCGGCGCTGCGGGAGTATTGGACGTATCTCCGCAGGCCACCTAGCGTTCGGCGCATGACAGAGCGACGCGCGATACTCACCGGTTCCACCTTCGAGGAGCAGATCGGCTACGCCCGCGCCGTGGTGGACGGCGACTGGGTGCACGTGTCCGGCACGACCGGGTTCGACTACGCCACCATGACCATCTCCGAGGACGTGGTGGAGCAGGCCGAGCAGTGCCTGCGCAACATCGGGTCCGCGCTGGCCGAGGCCGGCTGCGGCTTCGCCGACGTGGTGCGGGTGCGCTACCTGCTGCCCGAGCGCGCGGACTTCGAGCCCTGCTGGCCGGTCCTGCGCCGCTGCTTCGGCGAGGTGCGGCCCGCCGCGACGATGCAGGTGTGCGGCTTGGCCGACCCGCGGATGCGGATCGAGATCGAGGTGACCGCCCGGCGTTCGGCCGGCTGATCCACCGCCAGCCCTCCCGCTGTCCTTGGCTATTGCTATGGTTCTCCCCGCACTAGGGGCAGGGGGAGCGGACTTGGCACGGAGCGTGATCGACGTCAGGGTGAGCCGGCGGGTGCTGTGGATCGGCGGGGACGCGTACCCGCTGAACCAGATCGCCAGGGCACGGCAGGTGGTGTGGTGGCCGCCCAAGCGCTCACGCCTGATCATCAGGTTCGTCCGGAAGCTGCTCGGGCTGCTGATCATCGCCGGCGTCCTCAACACCCTCGTCCCGGGCATGCTGACCCGGCCGGGGTCGGCCTACCTTCCGGACGCGCTGTTGCTGGGGTTCTTCTGCTACTACCTCTACCGGCTGGTCACCCAGCTGCGGTACAAGCCGCTCTACAAGCTGGTCATCGAGACGTCCAGTTCCTCGAACACCGCGGTGGTGAGCTACCAGGCCTGGCAGGTCCAGGACCTGATCCAGCGCATCATGGAAGCGATCGACGACCCCCTGGCCGAGTTCACGATCCAGGTCGAGAACGTCCACATCGGCGACCAGATCAACCAGTACGGCGACCACAACACGGGGAAGACGGTCTACTCATGAGCAACTCCTTCCACTTCGGCGACTCGGTCACCCAGCACGGCGACCACAACATCGGCATCATCAAGAACCAGGCCCCGGTCGACCCCAAGGCCGCGCTGCGCGAACTCGTCACCGCCGTCCAGCAGTTGCGCGAGCAGGTGCCGGCCGAGGACCGGGAGGTGCTGGACGAGTCGCTGGAGGCCATCGGCGACGGCTCCGAGGCCTCGCCGTCCGCCCTGCGGCGGGCGCTGCGCAACATCTCGGGGGTGGCCTCGCTGGTCCGGGCGGGCGCGCCGGTGGTGGAGTCGGTCCGGCGGATCCTGGACTCGCTCAACAGCTGATTCCCGTACCAGGTCAGAAACCTGCCCCGGTCAAACCCGGCTGCTAGCCTGGCCGGCATGAGTGGACTGCGGGAGCGCAAGAAGGAACGGACGCGACAGGCCATCTCCGAGGCGGCCATCGCGCTCTTCCTCGAGCACGGCTTCGACCAGGTCTCGGTGGCGGACGTCGCGGCCGCCGCCGAGGTCTCCAAGCCCACCCTGTTCAGCTACTTCGCCAGCAAGGAGGACCTGGTCGTCCACCGCTTCGCCGACCACCAGGACCAGGCGGCGGACGTGGTCCGGGGCCTGGCCGACGACGAGTCGGTGCTCGACGCGCTGCGCCGGGACTTCCTGGACGGCCTCGCCCGGCGCGACCCGGTCACCGGCCTCAACGACCACCCCCAGGTGCTCGCCTTCACCGCGCTGGTGTACGGCACCCCGAGCCTGGCCGCCCGGGTCAGCGCGTACGTGTCCCGCGCCGAGCGGTCCCTCGCCGAGGCACTGCGCGAGGCCCCCGACCTCGCCCCGCCCCGGGAGCTCACCGCGCAGCTGCTCGCCGCCCAGGTCACCGCCACCCAACGCGTCCTCGCCCTGCACAACTGGCGCCGCATCCACGACGACGGGCGCACCGCCGACGACCTCCACCCCGAGGCCGCCGCCGAGGCCGAGCGCGCCTTCGAACTCCTCGCCCGGGGCTACACCACCTGACACCGCTGACTAGAGTGCCACCCATGTCAACGCGTCACATCGAGTTCGAGGCCCTGCACAACTTCCGTGACCTGGGCGGCTGTTCCGCCGCCGACGGACGGACCGTCCGCCGGGGCCTGCTCTACCGCTCCGACTCGCTCGGCAAGCTCACCTCCCGCGCCGACCTGGAGCGACTCCAGGCCCTCGGCGTGCGGACCGTGATCGACCTGCGCTACGACTGGGAGATCGCCGCCAAGGGCCGGGTCCCCGACTTCGACGGACTGGACTTCCACAACTACTCGATCGAGCACCGCCCGTACGACCAGGCCTCGATCGACCCCGAGCTCGACCCCTGGCGCTACCTCGCCGACCGCTTCGCCGAGGTCGCCGAGGACGGGGTCAAGGAGATCCGCCAGACCCTGGACGTGATCATCGCGGCCGAGGCGCCGGTGGTCTTCCACTGCATGTCCGGCAAGGACCGCACCGGCCTGATCGCCGCCCTGGTGCTCACCCTGCTCGGCGTCTCCGAGGACGACATCGCCGCCGACTTCGCCCTCACCGAACACGCCACCCCGCACCTCATCGCCGACTGGCACGCCACCCACCCCGGCCAGACCCTCCGCTGGCCGGGCTACGGCCGCGCCCCGGAGACCGTCATCCGCCTCGCCCTCGCCGACCTCGCCAGCCGTTACGGCTCCGTCATGGCCTACCTCACCGACACCATCGGCCTCGACCACGACCGGATCGGCGCCCTGCGATCACGGCTGCTCACGTCCTGATCACTTGTGGCGGGTTGCCTGGCACGGGCCCACGGACCGGTGCGGGGCGGCTACCGTTAGGAGCTCAGGGCTCGGCCCGGCGCCGGGTGAACCGACGAGGAAGGGGTTGGTGGGGATGAGTGCCCAGCCCACCGAACACGGGCATGGTGCAGGTCGCTTGGGCCTGCCGCCGATGGACACGCTCCAGGAGCTTCGGGCCGCGCTGCGGGCCGGCCACGGCTTCCCCGGCGACGCGGAGCGGCTGGACGCCGAGCTCGCCGAGCAGCTGCTGCGCCGGGTGCCGGTCGACCAGCTCGATCAGGTCGGGGAGGTCGGTACGGTGGTCGACCTGGTCGCGGTCGCCGAGATCGTCGCCGCCTACCGGGGCCGGGTGCTGCTCGCGGCCGACCGCGAGACGGCCGACGCCATGAACGAGGCCGTGAACGAGCTGCTGACCCGGCAGGGCACCGAGTGAACGACCCGCACAACCAGGGCGACCCGGGCAGCACGGCGATCGCGGCCGTTACCGATCGAGCTGCCCAGCGGGCCAAGGAACTCGGCGTCACCGAGGCGTTGGAGGCGCTACGCGCCGAACTCGAACGCGAGCCACGGCTCGGTCGCCACATCCGCACGGTCGCCGAAGGCACGCAGCAGGTCGAGTTCTACTCCACCCGCATCGAGGGCGACCCGGCGACCGATCGCCCGGCGGTCAACGTCGTGCACGCCTTTGCCCCCGCACCTCCCTGGCCTCCGACCGTGCGGATCGCCTCGGTCGTACCCGAGGACCCGCTCCACCCGGGGGCCTGAACAGCAGCGGTCCGTTCCTACCGCCGGCGCGGGCGGCCGCCTGAGCGGCCGCCGCTGCCCTGTGGCCGGGGGTTGCCGCGCGGCTTGCGGTCGGCGGCGGCCGGGGCGGTGTCGGGCCAGTGGGCAGGGCGGGTCAGGGCGGCCGGGAGGCGGGTGGTGGCGTCGCCGCGGGCGGCGTTGAGCTGGGCCTGGGTGAGGAAGAGGGCCGTGGTGAGGTCGGCGCCGGCGAGGTTGGCGTCGCGGAGGTCGGCACCGATGAGGTCGGCGAGGCGGAGGTCGGCGCCGGAGAGGTCGGCGGCGACGAGGAGTGCGCCGCGCAGGTTGGCGCCCTGGAGGTCGGCGCCGCGCAGGCGGGCGCCGAAGAGGCCGGCGCCGCGGTGTTCGCGGCGGCGGGGGACGGCGGCGCGGACGAGTTCGCCGGCGCGCAGCAGGAGGTCGCTGATCCGCTGGCGGTGGGCCGGGAGGTCGACGGCGAGGATCTCCTCGGGGGTGCCGCCGGCGAGGCGGTCGGTCTGTTCGAGGGCCTGTCGCAGTTCGGCGTGGACGGGGCGGGCGGGGGCGAAGGTGAGCGCCTCGGTGAGGTACCGGAGCAGCTCGTGGAGTTGCCGGACGATCGGGAACACGTCGAACATCGGCTTGGCCGTGTCGGGTTCCTCGCGCCAGCTGACCCCGCCGAAGGTGACCTGGGAGACCCGCTGCCCGGCGCCGAAGCAGTCGTAGACGGTGCAGCCCTGGAAGCCGCTGTCGCGCAGCCGCGCGTGGATTCCGCAGCTGAAGTCGGTCCGCAGGTTGCGGCAGGGGGTGCCGGCGGCCTTGTTGACGGCGAAGTCGGAGCCGGCGGCGAAGGGCAGGGCGACGCAGCAGAGCCCGAAGCAGCTGCCGCAGTCGGACTGGAGCGGGGTCGGCGCGGCCGCCGTGAGGTCCTGCGGCGACTCGGTCTCGCTCACGGTCCGGGTCCTCTCACCTGCTGGATGCTTGGTCCAGAGATCTTACTGGGCAGAGCCACCCCCACCCCTGTAAGGTGCCAAATCGATAAGAGGCCATTACGTACGGGGGTTCACGCCATGCCGCAGTCGAACGTCACCGAGCTGGTCCGGATGTGGATCAGCGGTTGGGTCGTCTCCCGGGGCGCCGCCGACCCGGTGGAGCAGCCGTGGGGCTGGACCATCGACGTCGGTGCGCCGACCAGAGAGGTGGGGCGGCACGTGCTGCCGGAGCCGACCGAGGCCGAGGTCCGCAAGCTCGCCGAGGCGACCACCGCGCCGACCACCTGGCTGAAGCTGTTCGCCGACGACGACACCGTACGGCCCTGGCTGGGCCCGCGGTGGCGGCTGGACCCGCCGGGCTTCCTGATGACCGCCCCGCTCGCGCCCGAGCAGCCCGAGCTGCCGGCCGGCTACACCCTGACCACCTGGGCCCGGGGCGGCGTCCTGCGCGCCCTGGTGCGCAGCGCGGACGGGCAGCTCGCCGCCCGCGGCCAGGCGGGTCTGGCGGGTGCGGTGGCCGTGCCGGACCAGATCGTGACCGCCCCCGAGCACCGCCGTCGAGGCCTGGGCTCGGTGGTGATGCGGGCGTTGCAGTCCGGCGCGTACCAGGCGGGCGCCCGCACCGGGGTGCTGGTCGGCACGGCGGAGGGCCAGGCGCTGTACACGGCGCTCGGCTGGACCACCCAGGCCCCGATGGCGAGCCTGGTGCTCGAAGCCGAAACGGTTCAGCAGTAGGGCAGCAGCTCCGGCCGCTTCGGCGGCCGGCCGTCGCCGGAGGAGCGGCCGGTGAGGCGGCGGCCGATCCAGGGGCCGAGGTGGGTGCCCAGCCAGCGGGCGTCCGAGCGCAGCTTCTCGACTCGGCCGGGCGGGGCGGCCGCGGGCAGCGGTGCGCGCCAGTCGAAGGCGGCGGGGCGACCGAGCGCCTCCAGCACGCCCTCGGCGACCCGGCGGTGGCCCTCGGGCGACAGGTGGAGGCGGTCCTCGGCCCAGAGCCGGCGGTCGTCGAAGCAGGGCGCGGAGAAGAGGTCGACGACGGCGAAGCCGTCCTGCTGTCCGAGCTCCTGCACGAAGGCCTTCATCCGCAGGATGGTGGGCAGCAGCCGGGCACTGCCGGCCAGCCGGCGAGTGGGGTCGGTGCTGGTGAACAGCACGACCGTGGCGCCGGTGGCGCGCAGCTCGGCGGCGCAGCGGCCGAGCAGCCGCTCGACCCGGTCGATGTCGCAGCCGGGGCGCAGCACGTCGTTGAGGCCGCCGGCCAGGGTGACGAGTTCGGCGCCCATCGAGACGGCGGTGGGGAGCTGTTCGTCGTGGATCTGGCCGATGAGCTTGCCGCGGACGGCGAGGTTGGCGTACCGGAAGTCCGCGGCGTCCCCGTCCACGGCGTCCTCGTTCGCGGCGGCTTCGGCGGCCAGTGCGGAGGCGACCCGGTCGGCCCAGCCGCGGTAGTGGCCGTCGGGGTGCAGGTCGTCGCACATGCCCTCGGTGAAGGAGTCCCCGACGGCGACGTAGCTGGCGTAGCTGCGGCTGGTGGTGGGCACGGACTGCCTCCGCTCTCCTGAGATGGCTCGCGATCCGACGATCGTACGTGTGCACTTGCCAACCACTACCGCGGGGGTCCGGCCGCTCATGCGCCCGCCTCGCTGCGCTCGGCAGGGGCCTGAGCCCATGCGCACCTCTTGACGACGAGCTCGCTGCGCTCGCTCATGCGCCCGCCCCGCTGCGCCCGGCAGGGGCCTGAGCCCATGCGCACCTCTTGACGACGAGCTCGCTGCGCTCGCTCATGCGCCCACCTCGCTGCGCCCGGCAGGGGCCTGAGCCCATGCGCACCTCTTGACGACGAGCTCGCTGCGCTCGCTCATTCGGCGTCCACTGTGCGTTTATCGGTCCGGGCCATCCTGGGACCACGGGGCGGCGGCCGGCGACGGGGGCCTTGCCGCCGCCCCACCGGCGCCCTCCGGCGGACTCAGCCCGCGACGGCGGCCTCCTGCGCGGTACTCGGCGCCGTGAACCAGTGCTCGCGCACCGCGTCGGTGGGCCGCTGTTCGCCCAGGGCGCCCAGCCCCCACTCCCCCAGGGCCTCGACCACCGGCCGCAGTTCGCGCCCGCGCTCGGTCAGCTCGTAGACGGTCGCGTTGGCCGGCCGCTCCAACCTGCGCCGCAGAGCGAGCCCCTCGCCCTCCAGTTGCTTGAGCCGGGCGGCGAGGATGTCGGTGGAGACACCGGGCAGGTCGGCGTGCAGGTCGGTGTAGCGGCGCGGGCCGCGGAGGAGTTCACGGACGATCAGGAGGCTCCAGCGCTCCCCCACCGCGTCCAGGGCGCGGGCGACGGCGCAGTACTGGTCGTAGCTTCGGCGTGACATGCGGATCAGCATAGCCAATAGGTTGGACTTTCCAAGTGCCAACTTGGTAGAACAAAGCAGAAGCAACGGAGCGGTGGTGACGGTCGGGAGGCCGCAGATGGAGTTTCGGCAGTCCAGCAAGCTGAATGACGTGTGCTACGAGATCCGGGGCCCGGTGGTCGACCAGGCCAACGCCCTGGAGGAGGCCGGGCACAGCGTCCTGCGGCTGAACACCGGCAACCCGGCTCCGTTCGGGTTCGAGGCGCCCGAGGAGATCATCCAGGACATCATCCGCAACCTGCCCTCCGCCCACGGCTACAGCGACTCGCGCGGCATCCTGCCGGCCCGTCGCGCGGTGGTGCAGTACTACCAGCAGCGCGGGGTCCGGGGCGTCGGCGTCAACGACGTCTACCTCGGCAACGGCGTCTCCGAGCTGATCCAGATGGCGGTCACGGCACTGGTCGACGACGGGGACGAGGTGCTCGTCCCGATGCCGGACTACCCGCTGTGGACGGCCTCCGTCCGGCTGGCCGGCGGCAAGGCCGTGCACTACCTGTGCGACGAAGAGGCCGAGTGGTACCCGGACCTGGACGACATCGCCGCCAAGATCACCGCCCGTACCAAGGCGATCGTCGTCATCAACCCCAACAACCCCACCGGCGCGGTCTACCCGAAGGAACTCCTGGAGGGGATCCTCGAGCTGGCCCGCCGTCACCAGCTGATGGTGCTGGCCGACGAGATCTACGACAAGATCCTCTACGACGGCACCGAGCACCACTGCCTGGCCGCGCTCGCCGACGACGTGCTCACCCTCACCTTCAACGGCCTCTCCAAGGCCTACCGGGTGGCCGGTTTCCGCAGCGGCTGGCTCGTCGTCTCCGGCCCCAAGCAGCACGCCACCGACTACCTGGAGGGCCTGACCATGCTCTCCGGCATGCGGCTGTGCCCCAACGTGCCCGCGCAGTACGCCGTCCAGGCCGCGCTCGGCGGCCACCAGTCGATCAACGACCTGGTCCTGCCCGGCGGCCGGCTCGCCGAGCAGCGCGACATCGCGGTCAAGGCGCTCAACGAGATCCCCGGCGTCAGCTGCGTCAAGCCCAAGGGCGCCCTGTACGCCTTCGCCCGGCTCGACCCGGCCGTGCACCGGATCGTCGACGACGAGCGCTTCGTGCTGGACCTGCTGCTGCGCGAGAAGATCCACGTCGTCCAGGGCACCGGCTTCAACTGGCCCCGCCCGGACCACTTCCGCTTCGTCACCCTGCCGCGCGCCGACGACCTGGAGACGGCGATCAACCGGATCGGGCGCTTCCTGGCGACGTACCGGCAGAGCTGAGCGCTGAGGACGGGCCCCGGAACAGGCCCTACGATCGCCCCCATGGCCGTCCTCCGTTCCGTCGCCCTGTTCGCCGTCGCCGCGCTCGCCGAGATCGGCGGCTGCTGGCTGGTCTGGCAGAGCGTGCGGGAGCAACGGCCGTGGTGGCTGGCCGGGTTGGGCGTGGTCGCGCTCGGCGCGTACGGCTTCGTCGCGGCGCTGCAGCCGGACGCCCACTTCGGCCGGGTGCTGGCCGCCTACGGCGGGGTGTTCGTGGCCGGGTCGCTGCTGTGGGGCGTGGTCGTGGACGGCTTCCGACCGAGCCGCTACGACGTGCTGGGCGCGCTGATCTGCCTGGCCGGGGTCGGCGTGATCATGTACGGGCCCCGGCGCTGAACCTCCAGCACCGGGGCCCGTGACAGCGGTCGGGACTACCAGCCCCAGCCGCCGCCCTCGCCGTCGTCGTCGCGGCCGGAGTCCCAGCCCTCGCCGACCTTGCGCAGGATCGTGTAGTTGTCGATCTGGCTGCCGTTCTCGGCCAGCGCGGTGACCTTCATGACCGACTTCCGGCCCAGGTGGGCCGGGGTGACGTCGACCTTGATGAAGGAGTAGCCGGTGTAGCGCACCCGCGACCACTGGATGGTCTCGGGGACCTTCACCCGGCCCTTGTCCCAGTAGTAGGTCTTGACCTCGTCCTGGTGGTTCTCGTGCCCCTCGTAGGTGTCCGGCACGTCGAACTTGTACAGGCTGCGGCCGGCCGCGCCCGCGGTCACGTACACCACGCCGTCCTTGGCCGGCTCGATGGTGGCGCCGCTCGGCACCTGCTTCGAGACCTTGTTGCCGAGGATGGCGTCGGTGCGCTCGTAGATGTGGTTGTGGCCGTTGATGACCAGGTCCACCCGGTACTTCTCGAACAGCGGCACCCAGGCCTCGCGGACGCCGCCCTCGGAGGCGTGGGCGACGGTGGTGGAGAAGGCGCAGTGGTGGAAGAAGACCACGATGAAGTCGACGGTCTCGTCGCCGCGCAGGTCCTTGAGGGTGCGCTCGAGCCACTTGGTCTGCTGGTTCGCCGAAATGCCCAGGTTGGCCGGGATCTCGTAGGAGACGTCGTTGGCGTCCAGCGAGATGACACCGACGTTCTTGTAGCGGAAGGTGTAGACGCCGGGGACCTTGCGCGGGTCCGGGCCGTTGTCCGGCAGGAAGAAGCGGGAGTTCTCGCCGCCGTAGCCGTTGGGCGAGTACCAGGCCTCGACGTCGTGGTTGCCGTACGCGACCATCCACGGGACGTCGGCGGCGACCGTCTCGGTCTGGACCAGGAAGTCGTCCCAGGTCCTCGCGTTGAAGACGGACTTGTCCGGGTCGGTGCCGGAGCCGGCCGGGTCGGCGTAGCAGATGTCGCCGGCGTGCAGGTGGAAGGCCGGCTTCTGGGCCTTGATGATGTTGTCGTTGCCGGCCGCGTGGGCGCTGACGCCCTGGTCGCCGAAGGCGGTGAAGGTGAACGGCTCGTACACCTTGCCCCAGCGGTGGTCGCGGGAGGGCGCGGTGCGGAAGGTGTGCAGGGTGGAGATCTGCTGCTGCGAGGCGGGGTCGAAGCCCTCGTGGCCGACGCCGTAGTAGTAGGTCGTGTCGGGGTGGAGGTCCTCCAGCGCCACGTGCAGGTAGTACTGGTCCACCGGCTGGCTGTTCGGGGTCAGCGCCGGGGTGTGCAGGGCGCGGACCTCGGCCTGGATCTTGTGGCTGAGCTCCCACGGGTGCTTGCCGAAGCGCAGGAACGGCTGCTTGACCGGCGCCGGCACCTGCCAGGAGATGCGGAACTGGGTGTCCGGCTCGGGGCCGAACTGGAGGTGGCGGCCGATCGGCGCGACCAGCGCGCCGTCGATGCCGGCCGCCGTGGCCCCGGTCAGCAGCTGGGGACCGGCCGGAGCGGCGAAGGCCGGCGCACTGCCCAGTGCACCGCCGACCGCGACGGCGCCCACGGTCACCGCACCGGCGCGCAGCATCCGGCGGCGGGAGAATCGGGCCCGCAGGTACTCGTGCTGCTCGGCCGTGCTCATGCGGTCGGCAAGCTTGGCCGGCACGCCCATGTTGGGGATATCCATGCGCGGGACTCTGTCACCGGCGCGTTGACCGCACGCGGACGCGTGGTGAACGGGCGTCAGCGCCTCCCCCACTCGGACACCAACAGCCGATCACGAATCGGTAAAGAACATGCCCATGGCCAAGCGATGGCGGATCATGTCGCCGGTCAGCGCGGCGAGCTGAGTGGCCGTCCCGGAGGGGGCGTCAGGCGGAAGGTTCGTCCCAGAGGTTCGCGGACCGGTTGCCGGTGCCGTCACAGGTGCGGCAGATCTCGTCCCGGTACGCCTGCTTGGCGCCGGTCGCGTCCACCCGGTAGCGGACGTACACCCCGGTGCCGTCGCAGAGGAAGCAGTTGCCGCCCCCGCCGCCCACCTCGGTGGTGCCGGTGCCCTGGCAGGTGCGGCAGTTGAGGCCGGCGGTCCGGCCGGTGCCCGCGCAGATGCGGCAGACCGTCGTCATCGTCTTCCTCCCCAGCGCGGAACCACTCGATGCCACCGGTCATGGTAGTGGGCCGACTTCGAAGCCGTCTCGGACGTGAATCTGACCGACGGTCAGTTTCCGCCGGTCACTCCGGCAGGCCCTCGCGGACCCGGCGGGAGACCGAGATCAGCTGGAGGTCGAGCAGCCCGGGCGGATCGGCGAGGCCGGGACCGCCCGCGTGCACCCAGGCGGCTATGTCGTCGATCATCTCGTCCATCAGCACGAAGCCGAGCCAGACCGGACGGCCGCCCGCCGCCCGCCCCTCGCTGGACGGGCCGACCACCACCACGTTGGACTGGGTGCACACGTCCAGGCAGGTGACCGCCCGGACCCGGCCCGCCGAGCCGACGGCCGTCCGCAGCCGCTCGTACTGGCCCGCGTGGTCGACCCCCGGATGCTTCGCCTCGGTGCCGCAGCAGCAGCCCCGGCAGACGGTGACGGTCACCGGGGAGCCGGCGCCCCGCTTCCGGCCACCATCACGACTACCATCACGCTCGCGGTCTCGGCGGCTCATCCGCTGGGGTCCCCCTCCTGGTCGGCGCCCCGGTCGACGGCACGCTCTGCACCGGAACTGTACCTGTCATCCCCGGCGCCGCCGGAGGGCGCCCGGGGGGTCGGCGCGGGCGCGGCGGGCTCTGCGCGGGCGTGATACGGACCGGCGCGGGCGCGGTGCGGCTCACCGAGGCGCCGCGCATAGGATGCGCACGACCTCGCGGCCCGCCGTGCGTGCCGGACGAGGGCCGCGACGAGGAGGAGAACGGGCGGATGCCGAAGCGGAGGGCCCGGGGCCTGTGGTTCGCCGTGGCCGTGGCGGTGGCCGGCCTCCTGTGCGGGGCACTCGGACTCTCGGTCGTCCTCACCGGCGGCTACTCCGTCCACCGCATGGACGGCACGGCGATGGGGCCGGGCCTTCGGCCGGGCGACCGGATGCTGGCCGACAAGGTCTCGGCCGCCGACGTCCGGCGCGGCGAGATCTACATCGTCGACTCCCCCTGGGGCCTCCACGGCTCCCCCGTCTTCCGGGTGATGGCCCTCGGCGGCCAGCGCATCGCCTGCTCCGGCGGGCGGCTCAGCCTCAACGGGCGGCCGCTGGACGAGCCGGCCGACCGACAGACCGACACCTGCCGGCGCGACTTCGACGTCTCCGTCCCGCCCGGGCGGGCCTTCCTGATGGGGGACCGTCGGGCCACCGCGGACGACTCCCGCCTGCACGTCGACGACGACCACCAGGGCACCGTCGAGCTCGCCGAACTGACCGGCGACCGGGTGGTCTGGCACTCCGGCAGCGACTCCCCCGCCCTGCCCGGCAAGCTGATCGGCGCGGCGGTGCTGATGGTGCTCGGGTCCCTGATCACGGTGCTCGGGGTGCTCGCCGCGGTCGTCATCGCCTCCTTCGCCGCCGCCCGTCGCCGTACTCCGGTCCACCCGGCCCACCCCTGAACCGAGGCGAATTCCGCTCCACCACGTATCGGATTTGTTTTCGAAACACGATGGAGCGGAATTCGAAATGTCACCCGGTGCCATCTGACGGGATTTCCGGAATTTCGGTCGGAAGCATGGACGCCGACGAAACCTGGCAGTAACTTACCTGCGAGTAGCTGTGGCCCGGCTCGGCACGACCCCCCACCCGTCGTTTCTCTCCCCCAGGAGGAACCGTGCTCCGCCCTGCCCGGAATTCCCGGCGACTCCGCAATTCGAGCCTGCTCGCCGCCGTCGCCGTCGGCGCCGCCCTCGCGCTCACCTCCACCACCGCCCAGGCCGCCACCCCCGCCCCGAAGCACTACGTGGCCCTCGGCGACTCCTACGCCGCCGGCGCCGGCGTGCCCGGCCAGTCGGCCGGCCTGTGCCTGCGCTCCGACCACAACTACGGCCACCTGGTCGCCGCCTCGCTCGGGGCCGGTACCTACACGGACGTCACCTGCGCGGCCGCCAAGGTCAAGGCGATGACGCAGCCGCAGTACGACGCCTTCATCCGGGTCAACGACCCGCAACTGGACTCGGTGACCGCCGACACCGACCTGGTCACCCTCGGGATCGGCGGCAACGACCTCGCCGCCAGCGACCTCGGCCTCGGCGAACTGGTCGCCACCTGCATCGCCGGCGCCGTCGTCAACCCGCTCGGCACGCCCTGCAAGGACGTCTACCACCACGGCTACTGGGACTGGAACACCTGGTCCTGGCAGTACGGCAACGACGACCTGGCCGAGCGGATCACCACCAGCATCGCCCCGCAGATCGCCACCACCCTCCAGCAGATCCACGCCAAGGCCCCCAAGGCCAAGGTGCTGCTGGTCGGCTACCCGTCCGTACTGCCCGCCGACGGCTCGACCTGCGTGCTGCGCCAGCCGGTGACGCCGGGCGACGTCGAGTACATGTACGGGGTGCTCAACAAGCTGAACGCCGCCCTGAAGTCCACCGCGGCCGCCAACGGCGCGACGTACGTGGACACCGCGACACCGACCCGCGGGCACGACGTCTGCTCGGACGACCGCTGGATCGAGGGCGCGCTGCCCGGCTCGCCCGCCGTGCCGTTCCACCCGAACGCGACCGGCGAGCAGGTGATGGCGGAGGCGGTGCTCGCCGCGCTGAAGTAGCCGCCGCGGCGCAGGCTTTCGCTCAGGGCTTCGAAAAGCCCCGAGGGGCCGGTGACCAGACCGACGCTTTCCGACGGTCACCGACCCCTCGGGCGCCTTCGACCCGTTCCGGGGCTATTCCGGCTCGGCGGCGGAGGCGGCCGCCAGCCCCGCCGACCACTTCTCCTCGACCCTGCCGAACTTCCAGAACGCGATCGCCCCGATCCAGGTCAGCACGAACAGTCCGACGATCGCGTAGCCGACGAAGTTCAGGTCCAGGCCACCGATCCAGGCGATCGGCCCGCTGGTGATGTCCAGCTTCTCGCCGAGCAGGCCGATCAGTTCGACCAGGCCGATGACCAGCGCGACCAGCACCGACAGGCCGGTCACGGTCAGGTTGTAGTAGATCTTGCGGACCGGCTTGGAGAACGCCCACTCGTAGGCGAAGTTCATGAACGAGCCGTCGATGGTGTCCAGCAGGCTCATCCCCGCCGCGAACAGGATCGGCAGCGTCAGCAGCGCGTACCAGGGCAGCGAGAAGGCCGCCGCGCCGCCCGCCAGCACCAGCAGGGACACCTCGGTGGCGGTGTCGAAGCCCAGGCCGAACAGCAGGCCCACCGGGTACATGTGCCAGGACTTGGTGACCGCCCGGGTGACCTTGCCGAGGATCCGGTTCATCAGCCCGCGCCGCTCCAACTGGCGCTCCAGCTCGGCCTCGTCGTACTCGCCCAGGCGCATCCGACGGAACACCCGGAGGATGCCGTTGAAGGCGCCCAGGTTGATCAGGCCGAGCAGCAGCAGGAACGACCCGGAGACGGTGGTGCCGATCAGGCCGGTCATCCTGTGCAGGGTCGAGTCGTCCGCCTGGACCTGGTCGGCGAGCGTGCGGATGCCGAAGGCCAGCAGCGCGCACAGGCCGAAGACGACCGAGGAGTGCCCGAGCGAGAACCAGAAGCCGACCGACAGCGGCCGCTTGCCCTGGCCCATCAGCTTGCGGGTGGTGTTGTCGATCGCCGCGATGTGGTCCGCGTCGAAGGCGTGCCGCATCCCGAGGGTGTACGCGGTCAGGCCCATGCCCGCGCCGAACACCTGGCCGCCGACGTCGTAGTGCTCGGGCGCGACCAGGGCGAGCAGGGTGAACCAGCCGATGACGTGCAGCGCGAGGATGAAGCCGCCCATCCCGGCCAGCCGGATCCACTCCTCACGGGTGAGCCGGTCGCGCCATCTGACGGCTGGGGCAGTTGCCGGGGCACCTGGGGCGGCGCTGGGCATCCTGTGGTCCTTTCGGGTGGTCCGGGCGGAGCTGGGCCATCTTTTCCCTCTCGGCGCGCAGTTGCAAGTCATGCGCAACAACGTCTCGGTTTCCGGGCTCGGCTTGCGGGCTCGGCTGTCAGCTGGTCGAGCCGCCGCCGAAGATCGTCATGCGCCGCACAGGACCCTCCCCTAGGGTCGGAATGCCGACGGCCCCGCGGCGCGATCCCCGTCCGCGCCCAGGCCACTCGGCGCTCACCGGCCCGGGACCCGATGGGAGCGGCCATGCCGTCGTACCCGTTCCACACCACCCGCGAGGACGTCCGCATCCCGCTGCCCGACGGCACCGAACTCGCCGCCCGGGTGTGGCGGCCGGTCAGCGATGAGCCCGTCCCCGCCCTGCTGGAGTACTCGGCCGACCGCCTCGGCGACCGCACCGCCGCCGAGGACGCCCGCCGCCACCCCTGGTACGCCGGCCACGGCTACGCCGCCGTCCGGGTCGACACCCGCGGCCACGGCAACTCCGGCGGCCTGCCCGGCGAACCCGGCGACGAACAGGAACTCACCGACGGCGCCGCCGTCATCGACTGGCTCGCCCACCGCTCCTGGTGCAACGGCCGGGTCGGCCTGCTCGGCGTCGGCGCCGCCGGCACCACCGCGCTGCGGCTCGCCGCCCGGGTGCCGGACACCGTCGGCGCGGCGGTCACCGCCTGCCCCCAGGGCGGCCACCGCCTCGGCGGCGCCGTCCTCGCCGCCGACCTCCACGCCCGGCTCACCGCGCTGATCGCCGACGCCGCCCTCCCCCCGGACCCGCGCCAGCTCGGCGACGCCTGGCGGCCCACCTGGCTGGCCCGGCTCGAATCGCTGGAACCCCCGGTCGAGGCCTGGCTCGCCGCCGGGGACACCACCGTGCCGGTCTCCGTCCCGGTGCTCGCGGTGGCCGGCTGGGGCGACCCGTCCTGCTCCTTCGTGCTGCGCCTGCTCGCCGAGTCCCCCACCGCGCGCGCCCTGCTCGGCCCCTGGCCGCACGGCCTGCCCGAGGCCGCCCTGCCCGAGACCCTGCGCTGGTGGGACCACTGGCTGCGCGGCGTCGACACCGGCGCCGTCAAGGAACCGGCCCTGCGCAGCTGGATCAGCACCCGCTGGACCGGCGACGAGGCATGGCCCTCCCCCGACGTCCGGGAGATCCACTACGACCTGGACGGCCAGCTGCGCACCGCCGGCACCGCCTCCGACGACCGCTACGTCCACGTACGCTCCCCCCAGCACACCGGCCTCAACGCCGGCGCGTACGTCCCGCACGGCCGCCCCGCCGACCAGCCGCCGGACCAGCGCGAGGAGGACGGACGCTCGGTCTGCTTCGACTCCCTGCCGCTGCCCGAACCGGTCGAGCTGCTCGGGATCCCGGTCGCACGGCTGCGGCTGCGCTCCGGCGAGTCCCCCGTGCAGGTGGTGGCACGGCTGTGCGCGGTCGGCCCGGACGGCACCTCCGCCCTGCTCACCCGGGGCGTCCTGACCACCACCGGCCCGGACGCCGAAGTCGAACTCGCCGCCTGCGCGGCGACCGTCCCGGCCGGACACCGGCTGCGGCTCGCGCTCTCCTCCGTCTACTGGCCCTGGGTGTGGCCGCCCGCCGACGACAGCGGGTACGCGCTCGACCCGTCCCACTCCGTCCTCAGCCTGCCGGTGCGCCACCTGGCGGCCGACGTCGGCGCCAGGCCCGTCACCTTCGAGGCCCCCTCACTGCCCGACCCGCTGGCCGTCCACGTCACCGAACCGCTCACCGCCCGGCCCGAACACATCACCGTGCACGACATCGGCCGCCACGAATGGCGCACCGAACTCTCCCCCGCCACCGACGGCACCCGCACCCACCCCGACGGCCTGGTCCGCGACGAACACACCGTCACCGCGTACCGCATCCTCACCGGCGCCCCGCTCAGCGCCCAGGCCCGTACGGACCACACCGTGCGGCTGGAACGGCCCGACCTCGGCTGGGACGTGACCGTCCAGACCCGTACCCAACTGCGCTGCGACGCCGGGCACTTCATCAGCGTGATGCAGCTGCGGGCGCTGGAGGCAGGGTCGGTGGTGTTCACCCGGGAGTGGCAGCACCGGGTGGCCCGGGAGAACTGACTCCATCAAAGTTATCCTTATATAGTTGCTTTGGTTTTCTCCTCTGCCTTATAAATGGCGCCATGAAGACCCTCGGCTTGATCGGCGGCATGAGCTGGGAATCCACCGCCGAGTACTACCGCACCCTGAACGAACTCACCCGCGACCGCCTCGGCGGGCTGCACTCCGCCCAACTCGTGCTCTACTCGGTCGACTTCGCCGCGATCGAGGAGATGCAGGCGACCGGGCGGTGGGAGGCGGCGGGCGCGGTCCTCGCGGACGCGGCGCGATCGCTGGAGGCGGCGGGCGCGGAGCTGCTGCTGATCTGCACCAACACCATGCACAAGGTCGCCGACCAGGTCGCGGCGGCGGTGACCGTCCCGCTGCTGCACCTCGCCGACGCCACCGCGGACGCGGTGCGAGCGGCGGGCCTACGGCGGGTCGGGCTGTTGGGAACGGCCTTCACCATGGAACAGGACTTCTACCGGGGTCGGTTGACGACCGGCGGCCTGGACGTCCTCGTCCCCGAGACCGACTCCCGCGCCCTGGTGCACCGGGTGATCTACGAGGAGCTGTGCCTGGGTGTCGTTCGCGAGGAGTCCCGGGCGGCGTACCGGCAGGTCATCGAGGACCTGGTCGCGGCGGGCGCCGAGGGCATCATCCTCGGCTGCACCGAGATCGAACTTCTGGTCGGCCCGAAGGACAGCCCCGTCCCGGTCTTCCCGACCGCCCGCCTCCACGCCGAAGCCGCCGTGGCGACGGCCCTGGCCGACTGAACTACCTGCCCTACCGTGGGGTCATGCGCGAGGAACGACCGTACTGGAACACCAACGTGGCACGGCACGCCGGGATTCTGCGGGCGGCCGCGCCGGGGATGAGCTACCGGGAGGTGCGGGAGGCGGCCGGTCGGGTGCTGCCCGGGTGCGGTACCGGTGGCACGTGCTGCGGCGGTACTCGCTGACCTGGCGGAAGCCCTGAGCGCACAAATCGTTGGCGGTCGGCGCTGTTACGGCGGATGCTGGGCGTCACCATGATGACGTACGGAATTGACGTGCTGCCCGCAGCGTTCCCCGCCGAGTTCGCCGCTGACGCCGCGGACGTGATGGCGGTCGTCCCCGCCGCCCGTCACCGGCCGCTCGGCCCGTTCGCGGTCGTCGTCGAGGGCGAGCAGATCGCCATCCCCCATCGGGTCCACCACGACGAGCCGTCGCCCGCGGCGGTGGCCGGGCTCTCGCCGCGGCAGCGGCAGCTCCTGCACTGCTGGTACTCGCGGCACGGCGACGGGTGGGTTCGGCAGCGTCACCTGGCGCGGATCGTCCGCTCCGCGGACCCGTGGGTCGTGCCGTTCGTCCTGCGGCTGGTCGGCGAGTACGTGCTGGAGATCCTGGTCGCCATCGGTGACGAGCTGCCCGGCCTCCTCGCGCCGGGCAGCCCCGGGCGCCTCGCGTACGGGCGGTTCATCGCGGCCAATCCGGCCTTCTTCGACCGTCTCCAACGGCAGGTGGTGAGCTACTGGAGCTGCTACCACCGCGAGCTCTACCCGGACTTCCGGGCCTACCCGGGCTGCACGGCGCTGGACCTGCTGCGGTCGGCCGCCGCCGACAGCGCGGGGCACCCCTGGCCGAGCCTCGCGCCCAAGTCCCCTGCCGCGGTGCACGGGTACCGCTGAGCCCGGGCCGGTTCAGCGCTGCGCCGCCGCCGCGGCCAGCAGGATTCCGACGGGGAACGGCGCGATCATCACGCACACGAACCCGAGCACGCGCCCGCCGGCGGCGTACCACCGGGTGGGCGTGAGGCGCAGCAGCCCCTCGGCCCAGGGCGAGACGTAGCCCGCGCCGTGCCTGCGCACCGCGTCGGCGATCAGCTGCCGGCGCTCGTCGTCGGTGATCAGGACCACCCACCCGCCGGAGCGGTCCGTCAGGGAGACGATGGTCTCCAGGCGGTCCCTCGACACCGCCTGCCAGGCGCGCACGACGGCGAGGTCCCGCAGGTCCACCTCCCGCTCGCCCGACCAGGTGCGCGCCCGCACCACCCCGCCGGCCATCCGCACGCTCCTGCGTCGCGCCGTCGCGGCTTCCAGTAGGCCGATCGACCCGAGCAGGGCCACCAGCCCGGGCAAGCCCAACACCCCCGAACGCGCGAACGCCGGCCCGACCACCAGGGGCGGCACCACGACCGCCAGCAGGATGACGGCCCAGCCGACGGCGAAGAACGTGCGCCGTCTTCGGACAGCGCCAGTCGAAGCGCTCACCGCGCCACCGTAGACCCACCAACCATTCGTGCACCAGGGCTCGTTGCCGCCACCGCCCGTTCTTCTCGATCAAATGCGATGACCGGTGATCCCCGCGCCGCAAAGATCACCACGTGCAAAGAGGGACGACCGACCAGGTGCCGCGAAGCCGGGCGCAACGGTGGACCGTTACGGTCCTCTCGGCAGTGGGGATCGGGCTGCTGCCCGGGGTCGCCACGAGATACGACGAACTCGCTGTCCGCTACGAAACGACCGTTCCGGGGGCGGCCGTCAACGAGTGGCTGTGAGCAAGTCGCTACGGGAAGACAGGGTTCCCGTCCTCGCCGATCCATGGATACTGGTCCGGCCGGCGGCCGACGGCTTGCCAGACGGCCTGCGCCGCAGCGAACTTCACATCACCGGGGCCCGTGTCTGCTGGTGCCGTGACGATCTCGACGACGGAAACGAGCACGCCTCGGGCCTCTTCGGGGAGGCGCATGAGCGCGTACCAAGCGCCTTCCCGCGCCTCTGCCTGGATGCGTCGATCATCGGCGCGGCCGGCGCCCAGCGCGGCGCCGTAGGACCGGACGCGCCATGCGAACACGTCGGGACCCATCCGGACTTCTGGCCCGGTGGCCACGGCTCCGTGCACGGTGACCTGGGCGAACCGCGCCCATCGACTCGTCTGGCGCAGCAGCCGGTACTTCCCCTCCACGATCCACATTCTCCCGCACCCTCTTGAGTGCGGGTCCCACAAAGATCACTTCCGAACAGGCCCCACCGGCGCTACAGGTCGGGCCGGGAGCGGGGTCAGCTCGGGGTCAGCTCCCGACGGCCGAGACACCGACCCCGTACGCCCGGGCGGCGGACTCGGCGAAGCGCTCCTCCTGCATGGACGTCACCTTGCGCACCACCAGGACGGCGAAGACGGCGGCGGCCAGCTCCAGCAGGTCGGAAGCGATCAGCCAGACGACGCCCTGCTGGTAGTCGTCCGGGTAGTGCGCCGCGTTGGTGGACTGGGCGCCTATTCGGCCGAGCACGTTGCCCACCACGAAGGTGGTCCACCACAGGTTGAGCGGCGTCTGCGAGAGCGGCGGCCGCACCCCGGACTCGTCCGGCCGGGCGCCGGCCTGCCAGATGTCACCGGCGATCTGCCGGGGGAACCAGAGCGCCACCAACGGGGTGAACCAGCCGCCGATCGCCCAACCGCGCCGGAACCGGTGCCCGTGCGGGTTCAGCACCTCGGCGTTCACCCGGACCCGGTAGAACCAGGTGATGAAGGCGGCCGCCGTGGCGACCAGGGCCACCAAGGCCACCGTCGACGCGGCCTGATCAAGGTGGTCCGCGTCGGCGATGGTGGCGTCGTCGACCAGATCGATGTTGGTCAGGAGATCACCGACCAACCCGTACAGTCGGACGTCGACCGCGAGGCGGAACAGTGACGCCGCACCGCTCACGGAGAGCAGGACGGTGGCGGCGGTGGCGGCCGCCTTCGGGGAGCGGAAGACGGCAGGCGAAGGCATGGGTGTAGGACTCCAGGTCCGGCAACGGGGGTGACGGGCCGCTACCTTAGGGCCCACCAGCTTCGCGCACTAGCGTTTTCGTGAATCAGTCGCGGACGGGACTCACGCCTCAGGCACGAACCCCCCACCGCTGGCGCACAGCATGCCCCGCGCCTACGACAACCGGCCGTCGAGCGGGGCGCCGAAGAAATGCGTTGGGCCGGGGCCGGCCCGGCCGCTATCGTGCGGGGACGATCGGGGGGGTGCGTCATGGTGCGGCCGGTACTGCTGCTGGACGTGGACGGGCCGTTGAACCCCGATGCGGCGAAGCCGTACCGGCGGCCCGAGGGGTACGACACCCACCGGTTGATGACGCCGCGTTGGGAGGCCGCCGAGCGGCGGCGGCTCGCCTGGTGGGGGACGCCCCACAAGGCACCGAAGCCGCTGCGGGTCTGGCTCAAGAAGGCCATGATTCGAGCCATTCGATGGGACTGCGCCACGCTGCTGCGTGGGCGCCTGAAGAGCCGGGCCGGTTCACGACGACCGGGACAGCGGTGTTGGCCAGGCCGAACGCCAACCACTGGGTGCTGGAGGAGGACCCGCAGTTCGTCATCGACCAGCCGCAGCAGCTGCTGGCCCGTTCAGTCAGCGCAGATCGACCCGTCCCGGTTCCGCGCCGAGGGCACGTCAGTCCACCTGCTGCGGATTGGCCCTTGGCGGCACTGGTCCCGGTGACGCTACGGTCCCCGACATGCACCTCTACGTCGTCGACGCCTTCACCGATCGCCCCTTCTCCGGGAACCCGGCTGCCGTGTGCCTGCTGCCGGCCGGACAGTGGCCGGACGCCGCGTGGATGCAGCGGATCGCGACCGAGATGAACCACTCCGAGACTGCGTTCGCCCTTCCGCTGTCCGCCTCGGCCGAAGCCGACTGGGCCATCCGGTGGTTCACCCCACGAGTCGAGGGCGACCTGTGCGGCCACGCCACGCTCGCCACCGCGCACGCGCTGCGCACTGCGAAGGGCCTCGTCGGAGCCGTTCGGTTCCTGAGCCGGAACCACGGCGTTCTCGTCACCCACGCCGACGCGGAGGGCGCCATCACGCTCGACTTCCCGGCGGCCCCCGGCGCCGCGGTGCCCGTGCCGGACGAGCTCCACGAAGCCCTGGGGGCCGTCCCCGAGGCCGCCTTCCGCTCCGACGGCCTCGGCGACCTGCTCGCCGTCTTCCCGGACGAGGCCACGGTCCGGGCTCTCACGCCGAACCTCGACGCCGTCGCCGACCTGACGATCCGCGAGGGCCTACGCGGCGTCATCGTCACGGCCCCCGCCTCCGACACTGGCCTGGGCCACGACTTCGTCTCCCGTTTCTTCGCCCCGGCCAGGGGCATCCCCGAGGACCCGGTGACCGGCAGCGCCCACACCACGCTCGCCCCGTACTGGTCGGCACGACTCGGCCGCAAGGAGCTCACAGGCCTCCAGGTGTCCGCACGCAGCGGCCTGGTACGCACCGCTGTGAACGGCGACCGCGTCCACCTCACAGGGAACGCCGTCACGGTCCTGGACGGCGCCCTGCACGTCTGACTCCGCGAGACGGACCCTCGCCAGTCAAACCCCGGTCAGACGCCGAACAGACGCCAAACCCCATCGAGACGGGTCACCCGTACCGGACACGACGTCCGGCGCCCCCTCACCCGGGCCCGCGGCCGACTCCGGCGTGCGCCCACTCGCGCAGGCGGCGCACGCCGGGGTCGGTGGCATGGACGTCCAGCGCACCGATCCGCCGGTCGGTGATCGAGGGGGCGGGGTCGGGCGCGTGGAAGGCCGAGGTGGGGAGCGGGTCGGTCATGGCGCTCGCACTCGGTGGGGGTCGGCTACCGCTCCGACTCCACCAGGTTCTTGAACTGCTCCAGGCCGCCCCGGACGGTGTTCTCGATCCGGTGGACCTGGGCCATGCCCCGCGGGCCGCCGAAGGTGTCCTGGATGGCCTGCGGCTCATACTCCAGTTCCATCTGCACCTGGCTGTGGTCCCGGTCCAGCGACCGCACCGAGAGGGTTCCCTTCAGCTCCGGGCTGCCCTGCGTCTCCCAGGCGAGGACCTGGTCGGGGCCGCGGTCGGTGAGAACGGCATCGAACTCCCGCTGCACCCCACCGGCCCGCACGTCCAGATGGGCGCGGTCGCTGCTGGGCGCATAAGCACGTTCGACGCCGTCCAGGAACGTCGAATAGGCCTCGACGTCATGCAGCCGCCCCCAGACCTCCTGCGCGGGGGCATCGACGGTGATCTGTTCCCTGAGCCTGGTCATGTGAACTCGCCTCCTGGCCCGGCGGACCGGATCTCTTGGGTTCTTCCAGCCTGCGCCGCCTGCAGAGGCCCGGCAACAGGGGGGCGGGAAGCGGACAGCCGCCCGGTGGGTCCGGCCGGGCGGCTCGGGCGGGGAGGCGGGTCAGGCCACCGGTTGGCGGTCGGGGTCGGGGGCGTCGACGGTGGCGTCGTCGGGGCGGTGGGGCATCCGCAGGACGGCGAGCGTGCCGAGGGCGACGACGGCGATGGCGAGGAGCAGGAGGGTGAGGAGGACGAGGCCGATCAGGAGTCGCACGGGTCGTCGTCCTCGCTGCTCTTGTCGTGGTCGCGGAGGAGGGTGAGGAGGTTGAGGACGGTCGAGGCCGGGGCGTTGCCGAAGCGGACGAGGACGCGGCCGTCCACGACGCTGTCGGTGGTGGCCGCGGGCCAGAGGAGGCCGAACTTTCGGCCGCGCTCGGCGAGTTCGGCGAGCAGGTAGGAGACTTCGATCTCCGTGTAGGTGCGCATCAGCGGGTCGGCCGGCTCGATCGGGCCGCGGCTGCAGTCGTCGGCGGCGGCGCTCACGCGGCGGCGTCCAGCTCGAACCAGACGGACTTGCCGGTCTTGCGGGGCTCCGTGCCGAAGCGGTGGGTGAGCGAGCGGACGAGGTGCAGGCCCCGACCGGTGACGGCGTAGGGGTCGGGGTCCTCCCGCTGGGTGGGGAAGACGGGGTTCTCGTCGCTGACGGAGACGCGGAGGACGTCGCCGATGATGAGGACGACCACCAGGGGCGCCGCACTGCCGCCGTGGCGCCAGGCGTTGACGAAGAGTTCGAGGAGCGCGACCTCGGCGTCGGCGACCAGGTCGGGCTTCCACCCGGCGCGCGAGGTGGCCTCGCGCAACTCCTCGCGCGGGGCCGACCAGTCAGGGGGGAGTGACAGGGAGAACACGAAGGAACCTCCGTGGGAGTCGGGAGACACCTCCGAGCGATTGATGATCAATCAGGAGAGACCGCTCGGAGCGTGATCGTGACGTGCGCGCACAGCAGGACACCTGGCGATTGCCGTCTGTGTGCGGCTCGTCACACACAGCATGGGGTCAAAGACTCACTCTTGGCAACTCGTCTCGGAATTTTGGATATATCCAAATCGAACACCAACCCGGGCTCCTACAGTGGGAGTTGCCGGTGGCCAACGTGACCGCCGGGAAGGCAGACTGGTCCGTGAGGCTCAGAGAGGGCGGGGATGGCCGGAACAACAGGTCCAACGGTTCGACGGAGGCAACTCGGAGCCGAGCTGCGCCGCAGGAGAGAGGAAGCCGGCCTCTCGCACGAAGAAGTCGCCGAAGCGCTGAGCGGCATGAGCCAGCCGAAGCTGTCCCGCATCGAGAACGGCCGTGGCGCCACCAAGGTGGATGACGTCCGGCGACTCCTCGCGCTGTACAAGTGCGAGGACACCGATCTGATTTCAGCACTGGTCGACATGGCCAAGAACGGCTCGCAGCGCGGCATGTGGTGGCAGAGCTACGGCGCTCACATCAGCCCCGAACTCGGCGATCTGATCACCCTTGAGGCCAGCGCCTCGTCTGTTCGCACATATGAAGGCGCTTTCATCCCCGGACTTCTGCAGACTCCTGCATACGCACGCGAGATCATCAGGAAGATCAGCATGCGGCCCGACGTCAACGTCGAGGCGCTGGTCGATGTACGCATGGCCCGACAAGGCGCACTCACCCGATCCGAGCCCCTCACCCTCTGGGCCGTCATCCACGAGGCAGCCATCCGGTCCGGCGTCGGCGGGCCCGCTGTCATGGCCGAACAGCTGTCGCGCCTGATTGATCGAACCTCCCAGTCGAACATCAACATCCAGGTTATGCCGATCGGCGCACCGGCTCACCACGGAATGGGTGGCGCCTTCACCATCCTCGGCTTCCCGCAGCGCCAGGACCTCGATGTCGTCATGGTGGACGGCTCGTTGAGCAACCTCTGGGTCGAAGAGGTCACCGACGTAGAAATCTACGGGGCGAAGTTCGACGCGATCAGGGCCGATGCCCTCGGATTCGACGACTCGCTCGCCATCATCACTGACCAGAGAGACAAGCTCACATGACGTTCCACCCCAACGCCGCTGCCCTAAACCTCACTTGGCGCAAGTCATCGCGCAGCAACGACTCCGGCAACTGCGTCGAATTCGCCATGCTGGAAGAGACACCGACTTTCAAGAAGTCGTCGTACAGCGGCGGCAACCAGAACTGTGTCGAGTACGCGCTCCTTCCCGATGCGGTCGCGGTCCGAGACAGCAAGAACCCTTCCGGCCCTGCCCTGGGCTTCGGCCGCGCGGCACACGCCTCGTTCATTCGCGCCGTCGCCGTAGGGGAGTTCGACTTCGGGCTGCTCTAGTCGCCCACTTCGGGGTGCCTCGCCCATTCCCGGGCGAGGCACCGCCCATCACTCCCCCTCCGCGACCTCCACTATCAGCAGCGTCCCCCGGCTGCCCGCCCGCACCACGTGCCGGGCACCCGGCGGGATCAGGCAGAGTTCGCCGGCGCCGACCGTCAGCCCCTCTCCCTCCACCTCCAGCTCCAGGACGCCGTCGGCAACGAACAGCACCTCTGCTGTCCCGTGTACCTCTGCCTCCACCGCCCGGCCGTCCATCCGCAGTACCTTCACCGCCGCCGTCCCGACCCTCCCCAGCACCACCGAGCGCCAGGCATCGGGCAGTTGGTCCGCATGTTCCCTCACGTCCACCAAGCTCATGACCAGGGACGCTACCCGGGCCGACCATTAAATCGGTCGACCGTTTGGCAAAACCTGCCAGGATCACCGGGTGAACGCTCCCGCGCTGTACGAGGCGCTACTCGACACCGACGGCCCGTACGAGGACGTCATCGCCCCCTGGCTCGCCCAGTCCTCCGCCGACGACTACCGAGCCCGCCTCCACACCGCCGCCACCCCCCGCGACCACTGGTGGACCGACAAGGAGGACGGCTGGAACCTCCTCTGGGAGCTCTACGCCCTCAGCCGCGTCAGCGACTACCTCCTCCTCGACCCCAAACTCCCGCCCTACCTCCACCTCTTCACCGCCCTCGGCATGACCCCCTTCGACACCCAGTCCCCCTTCGACCCCTTCCTCCACGAGATCACCGAGGTCGAACAGGCCGACGATCCCAACGCCCCCATCGAGATCCTCGACGTCCGCTGGCCCGGCCTGATGCTCGGCGAGCTGCTGTTCAACCGCGCCGGCGTACGGGTCCGGGCCGGTGCCGCCCACGCCGAGCGCGGGGTGGCCGACCGCTGGCCGATCTACTGGACCCACCGCCGCGCCCACCGCCCCACCCGCGACCTCTCCCAGGGCTGGGGCAACAACTCGCAGTGGCGCACCGACTTCCGCCTCGACTACCGCACCGCCGACGGCGACCTGCTCAACATCGCCGAGGACGCCCCGATCGACGGCCGCCCCGACCTCGACCCGAACGACTACGGAAACCTCGGCCCCGACGAGCGCCTCCTCACCCCCACCGAGCGCCGCGAACTCCTCCACCACCGCACCTTCCTGCGCGCCCCCGCAGCCTCCTCCGACCCCGCCTGGGCAGCGGACCTCTTCCCGTTCGAATGGCGCCTGCCCGCCGACGAGGTGGTTGGATCGCTCGGGGAGCGGTGATCCGGGCGGGCGTAGCCGCGCGGCCGCAGGACGACGGGGGAACGCAGTGGAACGCATCGGGATCATCGGTGTGGGCGAGATCGGCCGGGCCCTCGTGGTCGGTCTGTGCGACGGCATCGAGGAGCCCCCGGAGCTGTTCCTCTCGCCGCGCGGGGCGGGTACGGCGGCCGAGTTGTCTCAGCGGTACCCGACCGTACGGGTGTGCGCCGACAACCAGGAGGTGCTGGACCGCTCCGACGTGGTGGTCATCGCCGTCCGGCCCCAGGAGCGCGGCGAGGCCCTCGCCGCGCTCCGGGTCCGCCGTGACTGCGTGGTGGTCAGCCTGATGGCCGGCACCGGGATCGACGAGCTGCGCCGGACGCTCGGCACCGACGCCCCGCTGGTGCGCGCCATCCCGCTGCCCGCGGTGCGTGAGCGCCACTCCGTCACCGTCACCTGCCCCTCCCACCCGGTGGTGGACGCCCTCTTCGACCGCCTCGGCGGTGCCCTCCCCGTCGCGGACGAGGCGGCCTTCGACGTCTTCTCCGCACTGACCGGCACCCTGACCGCCCACTACCAGTACCTGGCCACGCTCACCGAATGGGCCGCCCGGCACGGAGTTCCGCCCGAGGCCGCGGACCGCTACGTGCGCGGCCTGTTCCAGGGCGTCGAGCGCGCGTTGGGCGACGACACCCGTTCCCTGCGGCAGCTCGCACGCGACCACGAGACACCCGGCGGCCTCAACGAGCGCATCCGCACCACGTGGTTCGACGCGGCCAACTCCGAGGCCCTGACCGAGGCGCTCGACGCACTGCTCGTCGATCTCCGTGAGGCCGGGTAAGTGTTGGATCACTGCGCATGATCACACCGGTTGATAGGTAGAGACGCATGGAAGAATTCAGAAACCTCGGGGACGTCCGGGAAGCCGCCGCCGGGGACGGGCACCTGCTGTGGGTGGCCCAGGGACGACCCGACGGCCGGCTGGGTTCCGGCGTACGAGCCTGGCGGCACGGATCGGCCCTCGCGGTGGCGAGCCCCGACCTCTCCCGGCGGGACCGGCTGGCGATCAACGGCGATCCCGACGACGCCGCGCACCTGGTGCGACACCTGCTGGGCGAACTCGCACCGACCTACCGCCCCGTCGGCGACGCGCCGTTGATCAACGCGCTGATCGACCGCATCCCCGGCCTGACACCTCTCCGCGAGTTCTTCTGGATGGAGACCTCGACCGTCCCCGACTCCCCCGCCGCCGGGGTGGAGTGGCTGGACGAGGTGGCGGTGAAGGAGGCAGCCTCGCTGTTCGACCGATTCTTCCCCGCCTCCTTCGCCCGACCGGACGACGGCGGCGCACACCGCTGGGCCGGCATCGTCGACTCCCCCGGGAACGGCGCCCCACCGGAACCCCTGGCCGTGGCGGCCGACGTCTGGTCGGCCGCCGACTGCGGCTTCCTGGCCGGGGTGTGCACCCACCCCGCCGCCCGTGGACGCGGGCTGGCGCGGGTCGTCTGCGGTTTCGTCCTCGGGGAGTTGGTGCGCCGGCACGGGCGTGCCGCCCTGATGGTGCACGCGGACAACCCGTCGGCCATCGCCGTCTACGAGCGCCTGGGCATGACCAAACGGCTCCTCACGGCTGCCCACATCGCCTGAGTCGCCGGTCCTGTCCCCTCAGACGTTCCCGGCGTGATCGGCGAGCAGCTCGCCGATCACGTACCGGGCGGTGTCCGCCATCCGCGGGTTGCTCTCGCGGTAGTAGGACAGCTCCATCAACGCCACGGACAGCGCCCATCCCCGCCCCCGCTCCCACTGTGCGTCATCGGCGCCGACGGCCGTACGGAAGGCGCCGCGCACGGCGGCGGGGAGCACGTACCAGGCGGTGATCAGGTCCACGGCCGGGTCGCCGAGGCCCGCGCAGCCGAAGTCGATGACGGCGCTGAGCCGTCCGGCGTCGTCGACCAGCAGGTTGCCGGGCTGGAGGTCGGCGTGGATCCAGACCGGTGGTCCGGGGTGTTCCGGCGCCGCAACTGCGGTTCGCCACAGAGCTGTTACCGACCCGGCGTCGACCGTACCCGCCAGCGCCGCGACCGCCCGCCGGACCGCCTCGTCCCGCGCCGTCAGCGTCTCACTGCGGTAGGAGGCCGGACCGTCCACCGGATCCACCCGGTGCATCGCGGTCACGAATGACGCCAAGTCGGCGGCCAGCAGCTCGGGTTGGTCGAAACGTCCGGCGACCGGGTTGGCCCCTTCGAGCCAGCGAAGCACCGACCACCGCCACGGGCACCCGTCGACCGGCTCGCCCAGGCCCACCGGCACCGGTACCGCGACCGGGAGTTCGGGCGCCAGGCGGCGCAGCCAGGTGTGCTCCTTCGCGATGTCCTCGGCCGCTCCCGGGATGCGCGGGATCCGCACCACCAGGTCCGTACCCAGCCGGTACATCGCGTTGCTGGTGCCCGCCGAATCCACCAACTCGACGGGCAGACCGGCCCATTGCGGGAACTGGTTCGCGACCATCCGGCGGACCAGCATCTCGTCGATGTCCAGTTCGTCCGCGTGCATCTTCTGGGGCATGGCGCCCGACCTTGCCAGCAACCGCACGGCCCGACAAGCGAATTGCTGAGGTTTTCGTGCTGTTGTCGGGTGGCGCCAAGTGGTGATCCTCCCTGTGGTGCGCCGGTGGTATGCGGAATGCGCAGGGTGGGGGCCTGACCGCTGAGCCGGCCGCCCACGGTGTCGAGGACCAGCGGTGGACCCTGACCCGTGAGTGATCAGTGTGGCGCGGTTTCGACGGCGAAGCCGTGGAGGAGGGTTCCGGTGGTGTCGGGGTCCTCGAGCATGGGGGAGTGACCGACTCCGTCGAGGATCTCGATGCGGGCGTGGGGGACTTGGCGATAGTCCTGGGCCGAGGAGGGACGCCAGCGGTGGTCCTGGGAACCGAAGAGCACCAGGGTCGGCAGGCCGAGGCCGGCGAGCCGGTCGGGGATGGGTCGTTCCTTCAGGTACGCGCTGGACGCCTCGTCGGTCGCGGTGAGGCTGCGGTAGGTCATGCCCCGGACGTCGGGCAACCTGTTGTCCGGACGGCAGACTCCACCGCTGCCTGGGAGATCGCGCGACCGTCACGGGTGACCGCGCTGCCCGGTGTCGACATGGCCGGGTTCCGCGTTCGCGGTGGCAGCCCGATCGACCTACGAGCCATTCCTCACCCAGCCGTCACCGTGGCTGTCGAGTTCGGTGACCGCCCGTTCGACATCCACGGCGCGGTCGGCCGAACGCGGTCGGAGAGCCTGACCGCCGGGCTCGGCTTCAGCGCCTTCCAGGTGTGCGCCGAGGACGTCGAGTGTGTGCAGATACGCTTGTCTCCGCTCGTCGCGCACCCCGTACTCGGACTCCCGCTCGCGGAGTTGCGCGGGAGCGTCATCGCGCTCGACGATCTGTGGGGCCGCGCCGCGCCTGCGGGAGCGGCTTCACCATGCGCGAACCTGGCTGGAGCGTTTCGCGCTGATCGACACCGAACTGATGACCCGGTTCCATGCGGGCAGGGAGGTCGATCCCGAAGTGGCCTGGGCCTGGCGCCGTGTCGTCGCCAGTCACGGACAGGCCCGCGTGAGCGAGCTCGCGGGCCGGCTCGGTTGGAGCCGGCAGCGCACGTGGTCACGCTTCGGTTCGCAGATCGGCCTGGCGCCCAAACGCGCCGCCATGCTGGTCCGCTTCGATCACGCCATCCATCGCCTGGTCCGCGGAGACACCCCCGCGCAGGTGGCCGCGGGCGGCGGCTATGCCGACCAGTCCCACCTCCACCACGACGTCCGCGCGTTCACCGGGACAACTCCCGCCGCCGCCGCGCAGGAGCCATGGCTGGCCGCCGATGACAGAGCCTGGCCGGCGCGCGACGGCGCGGAGCGCACGTTCGGGTACTGAGGTTTTCAGGGCAGGGTCGGTGTGCCGTCCCGGAGCACGGCGACCGCCCTGGCCCCGTACGCGACTTCCTCGACCTCGCCGTCCCCGCCCTGCGGTCGGCGGCTCACCCGCGCACCGCGAGGTCCTGACTCCCCACCACCTTGAGCAGCCGCAGCGCCGAGTGCGAGGGGGTGCCGGGCGCGGCGGTGAAGAAGATCGTCCACTGGTCCCGGTGCGGATCGTGCAGGGCCTCGCAGTCGAGGTCGAGCGGGCCGACCACCGGGTGGAGGATGCGCTTGTGGGTCGACTGGCGGATCTCGACGTCCTGCCGGGCCCACAGTTCGCGGAACTCGGCGCTGGCCGCGTGCAGCCGCTCGACCAGGGTGCGCAGGCCGCTGTCGGCGGGGTAGCGGGCGGTGGCGGCCCGCAGGTCGGCGACCACGCGGAGGGCGAAGCGGGCCGCGCCGTCCGGGTCGTAGCGGGCGCGTGACTCCGGGTCGGTGAAGAAGCGCCAGGTGAGGTTGCGCTCGCCGGGCGGCACGGCGGAGAAGTCGCCGAGCAGGGCGGCCGCCATGGGGTTCCAGGCGAGAACGTCGCGGGCGGCGCTGCAGACCAGGGCCGGGGTGTCGTCCAGCCGGTCGAGCAGGTGCAGGATGCCGGGCCGTACGTCGCGGGACATCACGCTGGGCGGCAGCGGCGGCTCACCGACCAGGTGGTGCAGGTGGGCGGTCTCGTCTTCGGAGAGCCGCAGGGCCCGGCTGATCGCGCCGATCATCTGCCGGGACGGGCGCGGGCCGCGGCCCTGTTCGAGCCGGATGTAGTACTCCACCGACATGCCGGCGAGCTGCGCGACCTCCTGGCGGCGCAGGCCCGGCGTGCGGCGCCGGCCACCGGCCGGCAGGCCGACGTCGGCGGGCTGGATGCGGGCGCGCCAGCGCCGCAGGAAGGCGGCCAGCTCCGCCCGGTCCACGTGTTCCACGCCCCCAAGTCTGGCCCGGCAGCCGCGCCGCGACCATGGGACTGTCGGTACCACCCTCGACAGTGCCCTCCCGGCGTCGGCGCCGCCCGGCCAGAGTCGAGGCATGACGACCAACCGCATCATCCTGATCACCGGCGCCAACAAGGGCATCGGCCTGGCCACCGCCGGCGAACTCGCCCGCGCCGGACACACCGTGCTGCTCGGCGCCCGCGACCCCGAGCGGGGCGCCGCGGCGGCCGGCTCCCTCACCGGGCAGGGCCTGGACGCCCGCTACGTCCGCCTGGACGTCACCGACCCGGCGACCATCGCCGCCGCGGCCGAACTGATCGCCGCCGAGTACGGCCGGCTGGACACCCTGGTCAACAACGCTGGCATCACCCGGGACTTCGGGACCACCCCGGACCAGCTGCCCGTCGAGGACCTGCGCGAGACCTACGAGACCAATGTGTTCGGCGCCGTCGCCGTCATCAACGCCATGCTGCCGCTGCTGCGCAAGTCGGCGGCCGGACTGATCGGCAACGTCTCCAGCGGCCTCGGCAGCTTCTCCTTCCTCGCCGACCCGGACTCGCCGATCTGGGACCACGCGAACCTGCTCGGCTACAACACCTCCAAGGTCGCGCTCAACGCCGTCACCCTGGTCTACGCCCGCACCCTGCGCGCCGAGGGCATCAAGGTCAGCTCGCTGGAGCCGGGCCACTGCGCGACCGACCTCAGCCACCACTCCGGGCCGTCCAGCGTCGAGGAGGGCGGCCGCCGGATCGCCCGGCAGCTGGGCGAGGCCCTGGCCGGACCGCGTGCGTCTGGTCCGGCTCAGCCAGGTCGTAGCCGCGCAGGATCGCCCGTGTCATCTGTGCATGCCGGACGCCGGCGCTGGCCGCGGC